>DATEZK010000374.1:0-3952 GCA_035255665.1 Candidatus Limnocylindria bacterium | reverse complement strand
CCGAGCCCGGCGATGCCCGGGCAGAAAACTTTGGTGAGCTTCACATCGATCGTCTTGCCGTCTGCGCTGATCACGATGCCGGCCATCGAGTCGGTCTTTCCGTCCCGGTAGTCCGCGTAGCCGACGATGTCCTGGATCGTGCTCTTACGGACCGTCAACTTGCTCCGGGCGACGGCCTCGACGGTGTACTTGTAGTCCTCGCCGGTGAACGGCGTGCCGTCGCTCCAGACGAGGTTGTCGCGGAGCGTGTACGTCAGCGTCAGGCCGTCCGCCGAAAGCTTCGGCGCTTCCTTCGCCAGTTGACCCTCGGTCTCGCCGGTGTCCTTGTTCGCGCGCGTGAGACCGAGGTAGACCTTGTCCCACGCCGCCGACGACACGGTGTCGGTCGAGATGACCGGCTGGAACGTCTTCGGATCGCCGACCTGCGAGATCACCATGCGGCCGCCGGCGACGGGCTTTTCTGTTGCCGCCACGGTGGGCGACGGCGACGAAGTGGTTGGTGCGGTCTGGCCGGCACAGGCCGTGGCAACGATGAGCACGGCGGTAGAGATCGCGATGAGTCGCTTCATGGCACTGACCCCCTCCAGCGCTTCTGTTAAGCGTGATACGGACGCACTGCGTACGCGGATACAGAGTCCCCGACGGCGCGAGAGCCTATCAGGTCGCCGTATGTAGATTCACGTACCTTCGGCATGTGCGCGGGGCCGTCGCCCTCCTTTCGCTCGGCGCGGTCGCGTTCGGCGTCACCTATGCCGACTACGCGCCGCTCATTCCGCTGGTCGCCGCCGATCTTCGGCTGGACGATCTGGGCGCCGGCCTCCTCTCGACCGCCCTGTTCACGTCGTACATGGCGACGACGCTCCTTACGACCGGGCTTGCTGACCGGCTCGGTCCGAAGCGCATGGTGGGCGCGGGGCTTGCTGTCTCGGCTGCCGGCACGGTGCTGTTCGCTGTGTCGCCGGGCTATCCGATGGCTCTCGTCGCGAAAGCCGTGCAGGGAGTCGGATCGGCGCTCGCATTCGTCGCCGGCGCGCGCTATCTCGCCGGGCTCTACGGCGGTCGGCGCAATCATTTCGCGCTCGGTCTCTACGGGGGCGGGTTCCCGCTCGGGAGCGCCGTCGCTCTCGTTGCGATGCCGCCCCTCGCCGCGGCCCTCGGCGGATGGCGCGGCGCGTTCTGGGCCGAGGCGGCATTCGTCGGTCTGGTCGCGACGGCGTGGTGGGCCGCGCCATCCGTGGCACCGGTGGTCCGACCCGGGAACATTCGCGACGCGCTGCGCTGCCCGAACTGTTGGTGGACGAGCCTGCAGCACGCCGCGGGATTCGGGATGGGCATCGCATCGGGCACCTGGATCACCGTCTACCTGCTCCGCGAATTCGGTCTACCGCTCGAGCTGTCGGGACTGCTCGGCTCGCTGCTGTTGGTGCTCGCGGTACTTTCGCGACCGCTCGGGGGTCTTCTGCTCGCGCGCGAGCACGTGCCGACGCGCCGCGTGATGCGGCTCGGTGATCTCGCGATCGTCGCCGGCGTCGCGCTACTCGCTCTGCCGGATCGGCCGTTGCCGGTCGCCCTCGCGGGCGCGGCGCTCGTCGGGATCGGCGTGGGCCTTCCCTACTCCGAGGTGTTCAACACCGCCGCCGCATCGCTGCCCGCGGCGCCCGGCGCGGCACAGGGTCTGGCCGCGATCGGCGGCACCGCCGGCGTCATGATCGGCGCGCCGGCCATGGGATTCGCCGTGCAGACATTCGGCTTCTGGGCGGCGTGGCTCTTCGTCGGTTCCGTGGCGGCCCTCGCGTTCGTCGGAGCCTCGTTCACGCGCGGCGAGGAGGAGCTCGCATGACGCGGGCTGCGCAGCTGCTCGCTGTCGCGCTGCTGATCGCGATCGGCGCAGTCGAGGCGAGCGTGAGCGCCGAGCAGCTGGCCGAGGCCGTCGGACGCCCACGTCTCGAAGCGACCGGCGTGACGCTCACCGCGGTCGGACTTCTCGCGAGCGCGCTCATCTACCTTGTCCTCGGCCACCTCGCGTTGGATGAACGCGCGGCTCTGCACGCCGGCGCGCTCACCGGCGCGTCCGCGGGTCTGGTCGGCGGGGCGGTGCGCGCGCTGATCATCAGTGAAGTCGTTGCGGATCTGGTCGCACGCTATGCGGCGGTGCCGGACTGGTTCGTTCCGGTGGCGCTCGGGATGTTCGTCGCGCTGTCGTGCGCTGCGAGTGTCGTGGGTGGTGGGGCGCTCGCGTGGACAGGCCGCAGGCTCAGTCGAGCGCTGCGGTCGCGACCTCCTGCCTGACGCGCTCGATACTGCCGTCGGCCTGGAGCGCCTGGAAGACGGCCACGACCTCAGGATCGAACTGCGCACCAGATCCCGCGATCACCGCGGACATGCCTTCCTCGATGGTCCACGCCGTCTTGTACGGACGCTTCGACGTCAGCGCGTCGAAGACGTCCGCGACCGACACGATGCGCGCCGCGAGCGAGATCCCGTCGCCCTTCTTCCCGTCGGGGTAGCCGCGCCCGTCCCAGCGCTCGTGGTGCTCGCGCGCGATCGCGCGCGCGGTCTCGAAGAAGCGCGCCGAACCGAGCATCACCTCGCCGTCGATGCAATGCTGCTTGATGACCTCGAATTCCTCTTTCGAGAGGTGGTGCTCGCTCTGGAGAATGTGGTCGGGCGTATGGATCTTGCCGACGTCGTGCATGACGCTCGAGTAGCCGAACTCTTCGACGATCTGCGCCGGTAGACCGAGACGCGTCCCGATCGCCTCGACGTACTTGCGAACACGCAGCAGATGCGCGCCGGTGGTCTGGTCCTTGATCGTCGCGGCCAGAAGCAGGTGGCTGATGCCCTGCAGACCGGTGCGCCGCAGCTCCTCGTTCGCGACGCGCTCCGCCTCAAGGGCAGTCTCGAGCTGCTCGCGGCGCTCGCGCTCGCTGCGCAGCATCGTCGCCAGGTCTTCGGCGTAGCGGGTGCTCTGTCGCTCGAGCAGGCGGATCTCGCGCAGCTTCGTTTCGAACTCGAGGCGAACTGCCTGCTCGCGGCGATAGACCTCCGCGAAGTCGCTCGCCATGCGAACGGCCTGCGAGTTCGCTTGATCCGCGACGCGGATCGCCTGTTGCAGCAGCTGGCGAAAGACCTCGCCGGCCACGGTCGAGCTCCCTGACGGCACGACGATGCGGGGAGAGACCTCGATCACTTCGATCGACATCCGCTCAGGCTTTTCCTCTGGCATCGCCGGATCAGCTG
The DNA here is from genome assembly GCA_035255665.1 of Candidatus Limnocylindria bacterium. Taxonomy (GTDB): domain Bacteria; phylum Chloroflexota; class Limnocylindria; order P2-11E; family P2-11E; genus CF-39. The sequence goes on along the minus strand of DATEZK010000374.1, from coordinate 712 downwards.
TGCGCGAGGATCCCGCGGATGGTGTCGATGAGCTCGAGCGGTCCGAACGGCTTGGTGAGGTACTGCGTCGCCCCGACGGAGAACCCCGTCTTCTTGTCGGTCTCGCTCTCGTGCGCCGTCAGCATTACGACTGGGATGTCCTTTGTTCCAGGCTCGGACTTGAGCTGCCGGCAGACCTCGAAGCCATTGGGCCCGGGCCCCATGTCGACGTCGAGAAGGACAAGGTCCGGCTTCTCCGAGCGTGCGAGCTCGAGCGCCTCGGTGCCGTTCTTGGCCTCGAGGATCGTCCAGCCCTGCGTAGACAGGGTGATGCGGACCATCTGACGGATGGGCACCAGGTCATCAGCGATAAGCAGTTTTGCCATGCGTCGGATGGTAGACGGGTCCCGCGTCACAGGACCCCCCTCGGTGGGGAGTTAAGCCCCACGGGCGAGCACTTTCCCCCCGCGCGGGGAGGTCGGCCCCTGGCGGGTCCACGAATCGAGGGTCACCAGACCGAGGCGCGCGGCCTCCGCGACCGCCTCCAGGCGGGAGTGCGCGCCCAGCTTGCGGAGCACCGCCTGGACGTGCGCGCGAAGGGTCGCCGTGGAGATCCCGAGGGACGCAGCCGCGGCGGCGGTACTTGCGCCGCTGGCGAGGAGGTGAAGGACCTCGAGCTCGCGTGGCGTGAGGGGCTCGGTCGCGGTCGCCGGCTCGATGCGCTCCGAGAGCA
>DATEZK010000373.1:0-3183 GCA_035255665.1 Candidatus Limnocylindria bacterium | reverse complement strand
CTTCATCTGGTACCAGGCGGCGGGCATCCGTCAAAACGGCTGGTCGTACTTCACGCGCTGGGTCAACTTCCCGGCGTTCAAGGAGGGACCTCTCGTTGGTGCCGTGATGCTCATCTTCGTCGGTCCGATCGAGCTCTTCAGCGAGCTGTTCCGGATCCTCACGCTGACGCTTCGTCTCTGGGGCAACGTGTGGGGCGGCGAGATCGTGCTCGCGGTGCTCGCCTCGCTCCTCTTCCTGCCGAGCCTTGTGCTCCCGTTCGTGGGGCTCGAGCTGTTCATCGGCTTCATCCAGGCGTTCGTGTTCGCGTTCCTCGTGCTCCTGTACATCATCCTTGCGCTCGAGTCGCACGGCGGCGAGGAGCACGAGGCGCATCCCGAGACGCATCCCGACGCATCACACGCAGCCCGACCCGAAGTGGCACACGCGGCCTAATTCGCGAGGAGGAAAACCCATGAGCTTGGCTTGGCTTGGCGCCGGCATCGCGATCGGATTCGGGGCCCTTGGGGCCGGACTCGGCATCGGCATCGCGGCATCCAAGGTCGCGGAGGCGACGGGCCGCAACCCCGACGCCGCGAACGCGATCCGCACGAACGGGATCATCATCGTCGTCTTCGCGGAGTCACTCGGCATCTTCTCGTTCGTCATCGCGTTCCTGCTGCAGGGCAAGGCGCTCTAGGCGATGCTCTTCGCTCCGTTCATCGCGGAAGAGTCGCCGACCGCGCTCGTCGTGCACCCGTTCTGGGTGCTCGTCTCGATCGTCAACTTCCTCGTACTCCTTTATCTGCTGCGCCGCTTCATGTGGGGCCCGATCACGGAGACCCTCGAGCGCCGCGCCGAGAAGATCCGAGAGGGCCTCGAGCTGACCGAGTCCGCAAAGCGCGACCGCGAGCAGCTGAAGCAGGAGGTCGAGAAGACACTTTTGGAGGCGCGTCGCGAAGCGGGCGCGATCGCCGAGCGGACCACGAAGGCGGCCGAGGCCGCCGCCGCGGACATCCGCGTCCAGGCGAAGGCGGAGGCGGACCGCATCCGCGAAAAGGGGCGCGAGGATGCGCAGCACCTGCACGATCAGGCACTGGCCCAGCTGCGCACCGAGGTCGCGTCGATGGTCGTCCTGGCGGCGAGCCGCATCCTCGGCAAAGAGATCAATGCGGAGCAGCACCGCACGCTCATCGAGCGATCGCTGGACGACGCGGGCGCCGAGCTGAAGCAGAACTGATGGCACTCTCCGGTTCGTCCGCGCGGCGTTACGCCGAAGCGCTCCTGCAGATCGCCACGACCGAGAAGGCGGAGGAGGAATTCGCGGCCTCGTTCGAGCGTCTGCGGCAGGCGCTGGGTGGCGAGATCCTGCGCGCGCTGCGCAATCCTGGCGTCCCACTGCGGGCGCGGCGCGCGGCGATCGATGCCGCCACCGCCGGCGAGCCGAAGGCGATCCGCTCGCTCCTGGGTCTGCTGCTGGAGCGCGAACGCATCGCCCTGTTCCCGCAGATCGCGGTCGCGTACGCCGATCTTGTCGAACGGCGCGCCGGGATCGTCAAGGGACGGATCACGACGGCGACGGAGCTGAGCGCCCGCGAGCGCGAGGACCTCGTGGGGCGCCTGGAGCGATCGAGCGGCAAGAAGATCCGCGCGACGTTCGCCGTCGACGAGTCGCTCATCGGCGGCGCGAAAGTGCAGATCGGCGACCGGCTCATCGATTCATCGCTGAAAGCACAGCTGGCCGAGCTCGAGCGCGAGCTCGCGCGCTAGAGGGAGAACATCGTGGCGACGACGTCAGAGATCACCGACATCATCAAGGCGCAGATCCAGAAGTTCGAGGGACGGTCCGAGTCGGTCGACGTCGGCACGGTGGTGGAGATCGGCGACGGCATCGCCCGCATCCACGGACTCGCGGCCTGCCTCGCTTCGGAGCTGCTCGACTTCGGCAACGACGTCTTCGGACTCGCGTTCAACCTCGAAGAGGACACCGTGAGCGCGATCATTCTTGGCGATTACACCGGCATCGAGGAGGGCGGAGAGGTCCGCACCACCGGCCGCATCGTCGAAACCGCGGTCGGCCCGCAGCTCATCGGTCGCGTCGTGGACCCGCTCGCGCGTCCGCTCGATGGAAAAGGTCCGATCGATACGAAGGAGGCCCGCCCCGTCGACGTGGTCGCCCCCGGCGTGATGATGCGGCAGGACGTCGACACGCCGGTCCAGACCGGCGTGAAGGTCATAGATGCGATCACGCCCATCGGCCGTGGCCAGCGCGAGCTGATCATCGGCGACCGCCAGACGGGCAAGACCGCCGTGGCGATCGACACGATCATCAACCAGAAGGGCCAGGACCTCATCTGCATCTACGTCGCGATCGGGCAGAAGGATTCGTCGGTCGCGAAGATCGTGGCGACGCTCGAGGAGCACGGCGCGATGGAATACACGATCGTCGTCATCGCCGGGGCGTCCGATCCGGCGCCCATCCAGTACCTCGCTCCGTTCGCCGGCTGCGCCATGGGCGAGTACTTCCGCGACAAAGGCCAGGACGCGCTCGTGGTCTACGACGACCTGACGAAGCACGCCTGGGCGTACCGGCAGGTCTCGCTCCTGACGCGACGCCCGCCCGGACGCGAGGCATACCCCGGCGACGTCTTCTACCTCCACTCGCGCCTCCTCGAGCGCGCGGCGCGCCTCAACAAGGAGAACGGCGGCGGATCGCTCACCGCGCTGCCGCTGATCGAGACGCAGGCGAACGACATCTCCGCGTACATCCCGACGAACGTGATCTCGATCACCGACGGCCAGATCTACCTCGAGACCGACCTCTTCAACCAGGGCATCCGCCCCGCGATGAACAGCGGCCTGTCGGTCTCCCGCGTCGGCGGCGCCGCGCAGACGAAAGCGATGAAGGCCGTGGTGAAGGGTCTCAAGGCCGACCTCGCGCAGTACCGCGAGCTTGCCGCCTTCGCCCAGTTCGGCTCCGACCTCGACAAACAGACTCAGCAGCAGCTCCGGCGCGGCGAGCGGATCACCGAGATCATGAAGCAGCCGCAGTACCAGCCGCTCTCGCTGGTGCAGGAAGTGATCATCATCTTCGCCGCGTCGAACGGCTATGTCGACGACGTCCCCGCGGCACGCGTGAGGGATTTCGAGCGTGACCTGTACCGCTTCATGGAGACGCAGCACAAGCCGCTCGCGGACAAGATCGC
>DATEZK010000372.1:0-2740 GCA_035255665.1 Candidatus Limnocylindria bacterium | reverse complement strand
CGACCTGGTGCGAGACGGCGGTGAGCAGCTCTTCGTCCTCACGGCCGAAGGCTTCGGTCCGCGGGCTCTCGATGCCCAGGGCACCCACGCGCTCCTCCCCAAGCTGCAAGGGAACGACCAGGACGGACTCGATGTTCGGAGGACCGTAATAGCGTGGATCGACCTGAGCGTCAGTGACGTTCTGCAACTGGCCGTGCTCGATGACCCACCAGCTGATCCCGACGCCGCGCGTAAGGAGCTGACCGACGTACGGCTCCGATGGACCGACCGCGGCGCGCACGACGAGGCTCTGGTGCTTGTCGTCAAGCGTCAACAGGAAGCCGTTCTCGTAGCCCATCGACTCGCACACGATCCGCAGGAGGCGCTGGGCGAGCGTGTCGATGTCGAGCACTGCGCTGATCTCCGAGGCGAGCCGCTGCAGGATCGCGAGCTGCCTTCCGTGCGCGTGAGCGGACGCGGCGAACTGCTCGAGCACACCGCCGGGCCCGGGGACGTTCTCCATGTCCTCCTCTTCGATCGCGCCGACCCTGCGGAGGTACGCCGCGCCCTGCAGACGGTCGCGATCGATCACGCGGAGGAACGCGTCGACCACGTCCGGATGGAACTGCGTGCCGCGACAGCGCACGAGCTCGGCACACGCGAACTCGACGCTCTGCGCCTGCTTGTACGCGCGCCTGCTCACGATGACCTCGAACGCGTCGGCCGCCGCGACGACATAGGCCTCGAGCGGGACGGAGTCGCCCGCGAGCTTGTCCGGATACCCGGCGCCGTCGAAGCGCTCGTGATGCGCCTTCACGATCGGCACGAGGTCACGCAGTGGCTCGACCGCCGCGAGGATCGACCCACCGACCGCTGGATGCGTGCGCATGATCACCCACTCGTCGGCGGTGAGCGCGCCCGGCTTGTTCAGGATCGCGTCGGGCACGCCGATCTTCCCGATGTCGTGCAGCAGCGCGCCGAGCTGCACGCGACGCAGCTGATCCGCGCTCATTCGCATCTCGTCGGCGATGGTCCGCGCCAGCGCCGCGACGCGGGCGGAGTGGCTGCGCGTGTACGGATCGCGCGCATCGACCGCAGCCGCGAGCGCCTTGACCGACGCGAGATAGAGCTCGCGCATCTGCGCGAGGTGCTCGGCGTTCTCGAACGCCGTGGCCACGAGGTTGGCGAGCGACTGCAGCACCGCGATGTCCTCGGCATCGAACGCGCCGGGCCGGTATGCCTGGCTCGAGAGCACACCCACAAGTCGTCCGCGGCTCTTCAGCGGAACATGCACCGCGGACGAGGATGGACGCTCGGTCTCGCCAAAGGGCATTCCGCGCCGCTGCACCGGATCGTCGACGCCCTTCACCGAGTAGGTCTCGCCGGTGAGGACGACCTGGCTCGTGGGCCCGGTGCCGAGCGGGTAGCGCTCGCCGACCCAGCTATCGGCCCCCTCCGCTTGCAGGACGAAGTCGAACTCCTTCTTGCCCGCGTCGTACCGGGCCACATAGAAGGAGTCGCGCGCCACGAGCGCGCCTGCGGTTTCGTACGCGAGGCGCGCGATGCCGAAAGGCTCGTGCACTCCGGCGAGCTGCCAGGCGAGCTCGTTGAGGGCCGAGAGTCGGCTGATGCGCTGCTCCCGCTCCTCTCGGACGCGGGCAGACCGCATCGCCGCCGCCGCGAGCTGCGCGAAGGCGAACAGTCCCTGGCGGTCGATCGCGTCGAAGGTGCGGTCGGGATCGGTGGTCGCGATGCCGACGGTGCCCACGACCTCGCCACCGAGCATCACCGGCGCGGCCATCGCCGCATGGATGCCGGCTTCCCGCAGGAACTCGGCGTATCCGCTCGCCTCGCCGTACGTATCGATCGAGTAGTCGCGCAGGCTCACCACCTCGCGCCGACGGATCACCCGCCGTACCAGGGGCCCGACGTCCTGCGGCGCCGTGAGCGGCGCCGCGAGCCCGATGCCGGCAAGGTCGACCGTGGTCTCGCCTCGCAGCTCGGTGACGAGGACGAACTCCGTGTCGTACGCGCCGTGCATCTCCTGTGCGATGCGGCGGATCACGGCGGAGGTGGCGCCGGTCTCGGCCGCGAGCTCACGCGACACGCTCTCGACGCGGCGTGCCTGCTCGAGGATGCGCGCGTTTCGCAGGGCGATCGCCGCGTGCGCCGCCAGGCCCTCTAGCGCATGCACATCGTTGTCGTCGAAAGGCCGCACCACCAGACGGCCGACGGTGAGCGTCGCCGCGATCTCGCCCTGCACCACGATCGGCACGCCGACGATCGAGCGCACGCCGATGTCCTTGATCTCCTGGACCGCCGTCGGGTCCGCCGCATAGTCGGTCCATGCGACCGCCTGGCGCGTGCGCAGGACCGCGCCGACGATGCCCAGGCGCGCCGACGCGCGGACGCCGACGGCGCGCTCACCGGTACCCGCGCCGGCCACGATGGCGAACTCGTCGCCGCGGCGGCGGTTGATCGTCGCGTGGTGCGCGTCGACGAGGAGCAGCGCGTTGCGCGCGATCGACTTGAACAGCGCCTCGGATGCGGTCTCCTGTCCGACCTCCGTCGCGACGCGCTGAAGGCTGCGCGCGAGCCGGAGCGCGCGGGCGCCGGAGCGCTGCTCACCGCGGTAGTGAGCCACGGTCGCGCTGAGGATGATGAGCACGAGGATCACGACCATCGCCTCGCCGAACACCTGCGCGATCGGCGTCGGGATCCCCATCACGACGCGCACGATCTCCTGACCTATACGACCGAC
>DATEZK010000371.1:0-16009 GCA_035255665.1 Candidatus Limnocylindria bacterium | reverse complement strand
ACCGCTTCGATGAAGCGCTCCGCCAGCTGAAGCTGCTCGACGGCGAGGTCCTCACCTCGAACGTCGATGCCAAGGACGTCACCGATCAGTTCACCGACCTGCAGGCGCGCCTCGTCGCGAAGCAGGCCGAGGAGCAGCGTTACCTGCAGCTGTTCCCGCAGGCAAAGACCGTCGACGAGACGCTCAAGATCGACGCTGCGCTCGGCAACGTGCGCGTGCAGATCGAGCAGCTCCAGGGTCAGATCAATCTGATCAAGAACCGCACCGAGTTCTCGACGATCACGATGTCGATCTCGCCGATCGTGACCGTCCCGACGGAGTCAGGCGGCGTGTGGGACCCAAGTAAGACGTTCGCCAAGGCGATCGCCGCGCTGTCCGTGTTCTTCAAGTTCGCAGCGGACCTCGCGATCTGGATCCTCGTGTTCGGATGGATCCCGCTCATCGCCCTCGCTCTCCTGCTCGCGGCGACGCGCATGCGCCGCCCCAGCGTCACCGCCCCCACTTCCTAGCGGCCCTCCCTCGACGCGGCGGCGGCCTCACCCCCCAGCGGGTGGGGCCGCCGCTCCACAAAACGGCAGCTGCGGCGAAACGCGCCCGCGGCTGGCGCCGGGTCGGTCGTGACGCGTCTGGCAGGGCGCTTGCAAGGCTCCTCGGCGTGGAAGTTCTCTGGGAGCACGTTGAGGTCACGCAGTCCGAGCGTCTCCAACGCCAGTTCAGCGATCGCGGCCAGGCCGAGGACGCCGTCGCGCGCCTGCACGACGCGGGCTTCCGCGACGACGAGGTCAGCCTGAGCACTCGCGGCGGCCGGACGCTGGCGGACGGAACCTTCGCGCCGGGTGGGCTTGTGCTGATCGTGACGGCGGACGCGCTGCGGGCGCGCGAGGCGGAGCGGATCATCTCCTAGACTCGCCCGCTATGGCCGGCGTGCGCATCAGACCCGTGAACGAGCTCGACATCGAGTCGATCTGCCGCATCGACGAGCGCATCACCGGCAAGTACCGCCCCGACGTCTGGGAAGACCGCGTCGCGTACTTCATCCGCCGCGACCCTGACTCCTCACAGGTCGCCGAGGTCGATGGCAAGGTCGTCGGCTTCATGCTCGGGGAGGTCCGCGGCGGTGAGTTCGGGATGGAGGAGCCCACGGGCTGGCTCGAGTTCTTCGGCGTCGACCCCTCGGCGCGGGAGCGCGGGATCGGGCGCGGCCTCACCGACGCGCTGCTCGCCGGTTTCAAGAAGCGCGGCGCGCATGTCGCCCGCACGATGGTGCGGACGCAGGACGCCGATATCGCGCGTTTCGTCGCGGCGATGGGATTCACGCCCGCGCCGGTCAGCGCGCTGGAGAAACGACTGGCGTAACCGTGGAACGAAGAATCGCGCTTGTCGTCGAGCACGATCGCTCCACCGGCGAGCTCATCTCGTTGCTGCTGCGAGAGCGCGGATACGAGACTTCGGTTGCGGATACGTACGAACAGGCACTGCACCTTTGGGAGGCGACGAACCCGCGTCTGGTCGTGATCGATCCAGGTCTGCGCGACGGCGACGGTCTCTCGCTGGCGAGGATCGCGAAGCTCTACGCGCGTGTCATCCTCACGTCCGCCAATTCGGGGCCCTCGCTACCAGGCAAACGGATCGCTGATGCTGCCGAAGAGCTCGGTGTCCCTCTTGTGGCGAAGCCCTTTGCGACCGACGACCTCTTGGCGCAGGTCGAGTAGCGCGACCCGTTCGTTCGGGCGAACGGTATGACCAATGAGCGGTCCGAACCGGTAACCTAAGTGTTGTGAGCGACGAGATCCGCATGCTGCCGGACCGGTACCACCAGGCCATCGAGCATTGGCGGCAGCACAACTTCCCCGACTATCCGAAGCTGGCCGAGGTCTGGACGACGTTCTTTCCTAAGGACGAGCCGTTCTGCCTCTGCGCGAAGGTCGCCGAGGACATCCCGGCGGAGATCGAGATCGGCGAGGATCTCGGAAAGCCCAAGGCCCTTCAGCCGAAGGAGCTCGCGCCCGAAGCCGCGCAGCACCTCCTTTCGCAGATCCGCGCGCAGGCCTCTACGGAATTCGGGTCGATCCAGCAGCACCAGATGACGCTCTTCCGCGCCCAGGAGCCGCAGGACCAGGCCTGGGCGCTCCGCGTCATGGCCGAAGAGCTGCGCCACGGCTATCAGATGGTCCATCTGCTCACGAGCCAGGACTGGTCACCGGTCACCGACACGAAGCCCGAGGACATGGTCGAGGAGATCCTCTCCATGCAGACGGGCAGCCACGTCCTTGCCGCGTTCAACCTCGAGTTCGACTCGTTCCTAGACAACGTCGTCTTCGCCGCGTTCATCGATCGTGTCGGGAAGTACCAGCTCACGATGCAGAAGATCTCGGCGTACAAGCCGTACGCGTCGTCGATGCCGCCGATGCTTCGCGAGGAGGCGTTCCACCTCGCGGCCGGCGTGATCCCGCTCCGACGCTGGGTCGAGCACGCGGCGCGCGGCGACGGCTACATCGACATGCCCGCGATCCAGAAGTCCATCGCGAAATGGTTCGGGCGTGGTCTAGAGATGTTCGGCGACGAGCGCGGCGGTCAGACGAACGTGAAGTTCGGCCTCAAGGATCTCAACAACCGCGATGCGCAGGACCAGTACATCCAGGAATGCACGAAGATGCTCGACGACCTCAACGTGCGCTACGTCCGCGCGCGCTTCCCCGATCGAACGCGCGACGAGGCCGACGCGATCTTCGCGCGCGTCGCCGCTGGCGAGACCGTCGATGGCCTCTCGCGCGACGACCTCTTGCGTCTCCCCGATCGACGCTTCTTCCGCCGCCGCGGCGAGTTCGCCTTCCAGATGATCGGGACGCATGGCGAGTCGTTCACCGATGTCGAGAAGTACATCGCGCACGTGCTCGCGAGCCTGCCGGAGGCCTACCGCGCCTCGATCGATGTCAAGCACTGGGCGGACATGCAGCGTGACGTCGTCGCCGGAACGAAGAACCTCAAGGAAGCGATGGCCTCGATGCCGCGTCTCGCACGTCAGGCCGGCGGCTGTCCCTGCGGCAAGTCGGTGCGCTGGGTGGTAGACGAAGCCGGCGGATCCGCCGGAGGCGAGCGCCTGAACCCCTAGTGGAGGTCGGTCTCGGCCTCGACTCGCGCCTCGGCCTCTCGGCGGCCCAGCTCCGCGACCTCGCGGCTGAAGCGAGCGCACTCGGCTATCAGAGCCTCTGGACGAACGCGGGCGTCGATTACGACCCGATCGTGATGTGCGTCGCCTGGCACGAGCGCTCCGGCCTCCCGACGGGTGTGTCCGTCGTCCCCCTCGCGCGCAATCCCGCGTCGGTGCTCGGGCTAGCCGCTCGAAGCGCGCACGACCTGACCGGCGGACGATTCGTCCTCGGCGTCGGGTCGGGCAGCATTACGGAACGCCCGATCGCCGCGGTCCGCTCGTATGTCGACGAGCTGCGCAAGATCACGAACGACGTTCCGATCTACGTCGGCGCGCTCGGCCCACAGATGCTGGCCCTCGCGGGACGCCACGCCGAAGGCGCCGCGCTCAACTGGTGCACGCCCGCGCAGATCGCGTGGAGCCGCGAGCGCGTTGGCCCGCGCGCAAAGCTCATCCAGTACATCCGTGTGTGCGTCGATGACGACGTCGATGCCGCGCGATTAGCGCTGGCGAAGCAGATCCTCGCGTATGCGCTGATGGTCCGTCCCTCGGGCGCTCGCGGTTACCGCACGCATTTCGAGCGCATGGGTTTCGCATCGCAGCTGGATCAGCTGGAGGCGACGCGTGCTGCCGGCGCGTCTGACGATGATCTGGCGCGTGCCGTCCCGGACGAGATGCTGTCGGCGTTCGGCTACGCCGGCGCGGCGTCGGGCGCGTCAGCCGCCTTCAAGAAGCTGAGCGAAGGGCTCGATGTGGCCATCGTGCGCGTCCTTGTCGCGCGGCAAGGCGACGATGAGGGTGTGCGCGCGACGATGCGAGCGGTGCTTAGCTAAGACGTCCCCGCGTCGATCGGCTCCTCGAGCACGGGGCTCGGATCGCGGAAGCTCCGCACTTCGTCGTTCCGCGCGTTGACGCCGACGATGCTCACTGCAATGAGGGCCGCTCCGGCCGTGGCGGCGATCTCGGGGCCGAACGCCTCGACCGTCAGTCCGGTCTGCATCTGCGAGGTCTGAGCCATCCCGCGTCCGACCAACAGGAAGGCCGACAGCGTGCGTCCCCGGTAGGCCTCGTCGACCTGCAGCTGGAAGATGCTGTTGCGCATCGTGGCCCACCAGGAATCGGCAAAGCCAACTAGCGCGAGCGTGAGTGCTGAGAGCTCGAACGCGTGCGACCACGCGAAGACCGCGAACGCCGCGACGTATCCGTAGCCCGACAGCATCATCGAGCGGCCCTTGCGCTCGACATCGCCGCTCATGACCAGTGCACCAGTTCCGACGAGTGCGCCGGCGGCCAGCGCGCTGAGCAGAAAGCCGAGGCCGTCCGCTCCGACGTGGAGCACGTCCTTCGCGACGATCGTCACCAGCGCGGTGTTCGCACCGAACAGGCTGTGCACCGACTCGAGAAGCAGCAGGTTCGCGAGAACGGGCTTGCCAAGGGTGTAGCGAACGCCGTCGGCTGCCTCGCTGACCAACGATCCCCGCACGCGGTCGACGATCGGCGGCGTACCGATCAGCAGTAGCGCGACGATGATCGCGAGATAGCTGACCGAATTGATAAAGTACGGCACCGCCGGACCGGTCGTGACGATGAGGATGCCGGCGAGGCTCGGACCGATCAGCCGCGCGATGCGGAACACGGCCGCGTTCAAGGTGATCGCGTTCTGCAGCTGCGAGCGCGGGACCATCGTCGTGAACATCGAGCGCCGCGCGGGCGCGTCGAACGTCAGCAACGTGGCGTTGACGACGCTGACGGCGTAGATGTGCCAGACCTCGAGCTGACCCGTCGCCACGACGAAACCGAGGCCGAGTGACGTCAGCGCAGATCCACCCTGGGTCAGCAGTAACAACCGTCGTCGATCGACCCGATCGGCGACGGCGCCGGCCAGAAGGCCGAAGACGAAGATCGGGATCGCGCGCAGCGCGCCGGCGATGCCGAGCAAGACGGGCGAGCCGGTGATCTCGTAGAGCAGCCACGTCGTGAGCGTCTGCTCCATCCAGCTGCCGCATTGCGACACGGTGAGGCCACTGAAGTAGAGCGCGAAGTCGCGGTGACGGAGCGGGGCGAGCCCGGGAGCGAAGCGCATCTGCGCGTCCTATATTCGTTTTTCTGAGCACGCATCGTCTTCGCTTCACGCTGAATGGTTCGCCACAGTCGCTCGAGGTGCGCGCGGACCGACGGCTCATCGACGTGCTCCGCGATGACGTCGGGGCGACCGGGACCAAAGAGGGATGCTCGATCGGCGTGTGCGGCTCGTGCAGCGTGCTGGTCGGCGGCGAGCTGTTCTCCGCGTGCCTTCTGCCCGCGGTCTTCGTCGACGGCCGCGACGTGATGACCGTCGAGGGTCTAGCCGACGGCGACAAGCTCTCCTCGCTGCAGGACTCGTTCATCCGGGAGGGCGGATTCCAGTGCGGCATCTGCACGCCGGGCCAGCTCATCGCGGCGACCGCGCTGCTCGCAGAGAACTCGCGGCCGAGCGACGACGAGATCCGCGAGTGGATGATGGGGAACCTCTGCCGCTGCACCGGCTATTACGGGATCACGCGGGCGATCAAGGCGGCGGTGGCGTGACGTACGACTACCTCGAGCCGGAGTCCGTAGCGGAGGCCCTCGATCTGCTCGCGCGTCACGGCGAGGACGCGCATCTCGTCGCCGGCGCGACCGCGTTCACGCTGCTCTGGCGGCAGGGCCTGCTGCGACCGGGCCACGTCATCGGTCTCCGGCGTATCGCGTCGCTGGGTGGGATCACGAGTGCAGGCGGTGGCCTGGTGGTCGGGGCGACCGTGACGCATCGCGCGATCGAGCGGTCTGCCGATGTTGCCCGCTACTGCCCCGCGCTCACGCGCACATTCGCGTCTGTGGCGACCGTGCGCGTACGCAACCAGGCGACGCTCGGTGGCAACCTCGCGCACGCCGACCCGGCGCAGGATCCACCGCCGATGCTGATGGCGCTGGGCGCCAGCGTCGTAGCCGTGTCCGCGACGGGCGAGCGCACCATTCCCATCGACGAGCTTTTCGTAGACGTCTTCACGACAAGCCTCCGCGCCGACGAGATCCTGACCTCGGTGCGCTTCCCAGCGCTCGCGCCGGGCACGCGCGCGACATATCTGAAGTTCCTTCCGCAGACCGCCGACGACTACGCGACGGTTTCGGTCGCGGCGACGCTTCGACTTGCGCAGGACGGCACCGTCGCGGATGTGCGCGTCGCGCTCGGCGCGTGCGGTCCGACCCCGGTCCGCGCGCGCTCGGTCGAGGCCGCGCTTCAAGGCGTGCGGCCGGACCCGCGGCGCATCGCTGCCGCAGCGGCCAGCGTGACCGCGGACATCGAGCCGTTCGATGATGTGCGCGGGTCGGCTGCGTACAAACGCGATATGGCGCGCGTGTGGACGGAGCGAGCGCTCACGTCGCTGGTGGAGCGTCCGTCATGAAGCTCGCGCATACCGCGCTCGTTCGCGCTCCGCGCGCGCGGGTCTGGAAGCTCATCACCGACATCCCGGCGGCCGCGCGGTGCGTTCCCGGCGTCGCGGCCGTCACGCCCGCAGGTGCCGGCAAATACAAGGGTTCGCTCCTCGTGCAGCTCGGACCCGTTCGTCTCGTCCTTGACGGTGATGTCGCTCTCACCGCGACCGATGAGGCGGCGGGAAAAGCCTCCGTTCGCGCGGATGCGAAAGACTCGCGGCTTGGCGGCACGGTCCGCGCGACGATGGATCTCGCTCTCGTCGACAAGGGTGCGGACACCGAGCTGCGGATCACTAGCGACGTCCAGATCGGCGGGCGCATCGGCGAGTTCGGGCAGCCCGTGATCCAGCGCAAGGCGGACCAGCTGATGACGCAGTTCGCGGAATGTCTCGCGCGCACGCTCGCGTGACGCTCGCAGAGACCGAGCACGACGTCTTCGAGACGCCCGAGTGGCGTGTCGAGGGTCGCGACAAGGTCACCGGCAAGGCGCTCTACGCGGCGGACATCAAGCGAGAGGGCATGCTCCACGCGGCGTTCCTCGGAAGCACCTACGCACACGCGCGCGTCGTGTCGGTGGACGCGCGTGCCGCGCGCGGCATGCCGGGCGTCCGCGCGGTGATCACCGGCGCCGATGTCCGGCCGGCCCGTTTCGGCCGGCGTCTGCAGGACTGGCCGGTCCTTGCGTGGGATCGCGTGCGCTTCATCGGCGACCGTGTCGCGGCGGTCGCGGCGGACACGCTCGAGCAGGCGGAGGCAGCAGCTGCAGCGATCGCGGTCGAGTACGAGGAGCTGCCGGCGATCTTCGATGCCGAAGCGGCGGTCGCGCCTGACGCGCCCGTGCTCCATCCCGACGCCGCCGAGTACAAGTACTTCGGTGGCGCGCGGCCCGATCGTCCGCACCCGAACGCGCAGGGTCACGTCGTGCACGAGCACGGCGACGTCGCGGCCGGCTTCGAGAGCGCGGCGGCAGTTTTCGAGCACGAGTTCAGCGTGCCGCGGGTGCACCCCGCGTTCATCGAGCCGCACGCGAGCGTGGTGTGGATAGAAGGAAAGACGGTCCACGTCGTGACCACGAACAAAGCGCCGTTCTCGTTGCGCGATCAGATGGCGGTCACGATCGGCGTGCCTGTCGAGCAGATCGTCATCGATACGCCGCACGTGGGCGGAGATTTCGGCGGGAAAGGGCTCTCGCTCGACGAGTTCGCCCTGTATTTCCTCGCGCGCGCGTCGGGTCGCCCGGTGCGTTCGGTACTTCGATACACGGATCAGCTTCAGATCTCGAACACGCGGCACTCCGCGCGCATCCGGCTGCGGACCGGCGTCGATCGTGACGGTCGCATCACCGCCCATCAGGCGCGTGTGGTCTTCGACGGTGGCGCCTACGCGGCGGGTAAGCCGGTCGCGGGGCTGCTTCCCGGCGGCCCGACGCTGACGCTCGCCGGCTACCACGTGCCGGCCGCGCGCGTGGAGGCGACCGCCGTGTACACGAACACCGTCCCTGCAGGGCACGCCCGCGCACCGAGCCAGCCGCAGCACACGTTCGCGGCGGAGTCACACCTGGACCTCATCGCGCGCGCGCTGCAGCTCGATCCGGTCGAGTTGCGCGCGCGGAACGCGATCCGCGCCGGCGAGACCGACGTCGAAGGCGCGGTGTGGCACGACTCGCAGGCGCCGCGCGTGCTTGCCACGCTCCGCGCCGCGTCGAAATGGGGGAGTCCGGTCGCGAACGATCACGGTCGCGGCGTCGCGTTCTCGGCGCGTCATGTCGGTCGCGGTAAGACGTCGCTGACGCTCACGCTGGTCGCCGACGGATCGGTCGAGGTGCTCACCGGCGTCGCGGACCAGGGCGGGGGCGCGCACACGATGATCCAGCGCGTCGTGGCACGAGAGCTCGGCGTCGATGTGTCCCGCGTGCGCGTACGGCAGGGCGATACCGGTCAAGCGAACGTCGATCCGGGCGTGGGCGGCAGCCGCGTGACACCCGTCGCGGGCAACGCCGCGCTCGACGGAGCGCGCAAGCTCAAGGCGCGTGTCGCGGAGATCGGCGGCACGCTGGAGGACGCCGCGCGCACCGCGGCGCCGCTCACAGTCACGGGCGAGGGCGAGCAGAACGAGCATCTCTATGGCGTTTACGCGTATTCCATCGAGGTGGCCGTGGACCGCAGGACGGGTTCGTTCCGAGTCGTCGACGCCGTGCTCGTCGCGGACGTGGGCACCGTGATCAACCCGGTCGCGGTGCGTGGGCAGCTCGAGGGCGGGTTCATCTTCGGTCTCGGGCAGGCCGTCATGGAAGAGATGCGTCTCGAAGACGGACGTGTGACGACGACGAATCTCGGCGATTACAAGATCCCGACCATCGCCGACGCCCCTCCGCTGAAACTGATGCTCATCACCGACGCACCCGGACCCGGTCCATTCGGTGCGAAGTCGGCGGGCGAGCTTGCCAATCCGGCCGTCGGTGCGGCGATCGCGAACGCCGTCGACGCCGCCGTCGGCGCGCGCGTGATGTCGCTGCCGATCACCGCCGAAAAGGTCCGAGCGCTCCTCCATGCATTTTCCTCACGGCCGTAGCAGACTTGCCACACCATTCTCCGAGCGAGTGGAGGCTAGATGTCGCAATTCACTGATGCAGTCGAGTACGACGACATCGTCAGGGGGCGCGTCGATCCGGAGTACGTGGAACTGTTGCGCCGGGTCCTCGCGATCCAGTCGGACTGCGAGATCGGCGGCCCGCATCTCTATGTCGACAAGATGCTTCCGGAAGCGCCACTGCTCATAGACCGTCTGGTCATCGCACGCACAGCCGCTGAGGAGATCGACCACTTCCGCAAATTCGCGAAGCTCTGTGGCGACTTGGGCGTCGATACGTCATTCATCCTCGAAAGGCATAACAACGAGCGATACCTGGAGGCGTTCCGCGGGCTGATCACGACCTGGGAGGACTTTGCCGTCTTCGGGTTCCTCATCGACCGTGTTGGCAAGTACCAGCTCGAAGAGTTCCAGGGATGCACCTACAAACCGCTGGCGGCCGTGGTCGAGCATCCGTCGCGTGTGATGGACGAGGAGGAGGGCCACATCGATTACGGCACGACGCGCACGGCCGAGCTCGCGGCGATTGGTGGCGCGCAGAAAGATCGAGTGCAGAAAGCCGTCGACTTCTGGTATGTGACTGCTCTCGACATGTTCGGTAACTCCAACTCGCGACGCGCAGAACGCTATCGCCACTGGGGCCTGAAGCGCCGCACGAATGCCGAGGCCCGCGCGCAATACATCGCCGAGGTCGACCCCATACTCGTCAAGATGGGACTCGTGGTGCCGGACAAGACGAAGGGGCGAAAGTACGTCTGAGCCAACGCCCATCCAACGCGTGCCCAAGGCCGACGAGCTCGATGCATTCCTGGGCGGCATCGTGGTCTCTCTCCATCGTGCCGCGGACCTCGGGATGCGGAGCGCCTCGGCCGATCCCGCGACCGCGGAGCGGACGCTACAAGACTGCAAGGACATTCTTGACCTGATCCTGCATGGTCGCGTTCAGGAGTGGATCGCGGAGTAACAGGCGTGACCGCTGACTCCTTCAACCTCTCCGCGGTGCTGCTGGACGAGCATCTCGCCGCGGGTCGCGGGGATCGTCCGGCACTGCGGTACGAAGGCGCGACGCTCAGCTATCGAGACGTTTCGCGCTTGGTCGCGCGCGCAGGCGCCGCGCTGCGCACCCTCGGCGTCGACATGGAGGACCGCGTCGCGTTGCTGCTCCCGGATTCTCCGGAGTTCGTTGCGACGTTCCTTGGTGCGATCCGGATCGGTGCGGTCCCCGTGACGCTATCGACCTACCTCACGAGTGACGACTACGCGGAGCTCCTTGGCGACTGCCGCGCGCGCGTGCTGGTCGCGCATGCGAGCGTCATGCCGCGCATCGCGCCGATCCGCGGTGGCTTGCCGCATCTGCGTCACGTCGTGATCGCCGGTGGCGACCATGGCGACGACATCGGATACGACGGACTCACGCGAAAGCAGCCGGACGAGCTCGTGCCGGAAGCGACCAGTGCTGACGACATGGCGTTCTGGCAATACTCGAGCGGAACCACCGGCCGGCCGAAAGCCGTCGTTCATCTTCACGGCCCGTCCGTCGCGCCCGCGGATCTGCATGGCGCACTTGTCGCGGAGATCCGGGCCGAGGACCGCGTGTTCAGCGCCGCGAAGCTCTTCTTCTCCTACGGCCTCGGCGCATCTCTGCTCATACCGTTCCGGCATGGCGCGTCGTCCATCCTGATCCCTGGCAGACCCGACGCCCGTCTGGTTTTCGAGACGATCGCGCGCGAGCGGCCGTCGGTCCTTTACTGGGTGCCGACGGGCTACGCCGCGCTGCTCGCGCTGCCCGAGAGCGAGCGCCACGACGTTTCGTCGCTGCGCCGCTGCATCTCGGCCGGCGAATCGCTGCCCGCGCCGCTGTTCGAGCGATGGCGCGCCCGTTTCGGTCTCGAGATCCTCGATGGCATCGGCTCGACCGAGATCGGCTACATCGCCATCTCGAACTTCCCCGGTCGAGCGCGGCCGGGCACATCGGGCCAGGTCATCCCCGGATACGAGGCGCGCGTTCAGCGCGCAGACGGCGAGCCCGCCGCGGTCGACGAGGTCGGCGACCTCTTGGTGCGCGGTCCCTCGACGGCCGCGTTCTACTGGCGACGGCGCGCCGCGACGAAACACACCTTCCGCGGCGAGTGGGTCTTCACCGGCGATCGCTACTCGGTGGACGCCGACGGCTACTACACCAATCACGGACGCTCCGACGACCTCCTGCGTGTGAGCGGCCACTGGGTCTCACCACTCGAGGTCGAGTCGGTCCTGCTGCGTCACGCTGCGGTGCGCGAGTGCGCGGTGGTCGCGCGTGCTGATGGCGATGGCCTCGTCAAACCGTGCGCGTACGTGGTCTGCGTGGACGGCGCGACGGCAGCTCCGGCGCTCGCCGACGAGCTCAAGGCGTTCGTGAAGGACGCGCTCGCCCCGTACAAGTACCCGCGCTGGATCGAGTTCCTCCCCGAGCTGCCCAAGACCTCGACCGGGAAGATCCAGCGCTACCGGCTTCGCCAGATCGTTTCCTGAGGCCCGCTGGCGAGAGGCCCCATCGGCGGGCTCGGTCGGCTGGTACGCGACCTGCATGGAGAGCCGGAAGCCTGCCAAGGAGGTGTACGCATGGAACAGAGCAGCAATTCAGGCGTCATGGCCGTCATGGTGGTCGCACTCGTTGCGATCGTTCTCGTCTTCCTGCTCGTGAGCGGCGTCTTCGCCCCACAGGGCGGGGGCGGCATCGACATCAAGCTGCCGTAACTATCTGAAGCGCGCGGGTTGCCGGCGCCGGACGATCGTATCGACCAGCGCCGGCATCCTTTTCTCCTTCACATGCGCGAGCGCGCGCTTGATCGCGGGACCGGCCGCGTCGGGATCGGCGATCGGACCCTCCGCGTACCAGCCGAAGCTCTTCGCGAGCGCCGCGAAGTCCGGCGCGGGGTCGTCGATCTCCTGACCGACCCGCGCGTTTTCGACCGGTGTGCCTCGGTGGCCCGCGACGCGGATCTGGTGCTCGAAGTCGTTGTAGTACGCGCGGTTGTTGTACATGACCACCAGCAGCGGAATGCGGCTGTTCGCGGCGGTCCACAGCGCGCCGGGGTCGTACATGAGATCGCCATCGGGCTGCACGTCAACGACGATGGTGCCGGTGCCGCGGTAGGCGAGCCCGACACCGAGCGACACGCCGATCTGCGTCCCGGTACCGAACGAGCGTCCGGGATGCCGCTTCGGCGAATCGAAGTCCCACAAGCGGAACGTCCAGTCCTCGAGCGTGTTCGCCGTCAGTACCCAATCTTCATCTCTGATGGCTTCCCAGATCTCAGAGGCGAGGCGCGCCGCGGTCATCGGCGACGCGCCCCAGTCGGTCTTCGCTTCGCGTTCCCACTTGTCCCGCAGCGCGCGGTGCGCCACGCCGATCTCCTTGCGACGGCCGGCGCGGTCGCCCGCAGCGCTTCGCTCGCGGACGAGGGCGCGGAGCGCGGGCAGCGCTAGGCGGGTGTCCGCGACGATCGAGAGCCTGACCGGCTGGAACTCGCCGCGGTCCTCGGCCCACTGGCTCTGGCGCAACTCCGAGAGTCCGATGTCGACGATCGGTGTGCCGGCCGGCACGCGCGAGCGTTTGCTGCGCTCGGCGCTGTCGCGGTCGAGCTCGTTGAGCGCGCGGTGCAGGTCGCCGACATCGAGCGCGATCACGAGGTCGGCGTCCTTGAGCGCGTCGCCACCCGACAGGTTCAGCGGATGCCGGTTCGGGATGTTCACGCGGCCGTGCAGGTCGACGACCGCGGCCGCGATCTCCTCGGCCAGTCCGACCAGCTCGGGCACGGCGTCGGGATGACGTCCGGTGAACTCGGTCACGATGACCGGCCGCTTCGCGCTGGCGACGAGATCCGCGACCTTCGCGAGCGCCGCGGGATCCGCCTGCACCGGCGTTGGCCGCGCGGCACTCGCCACATCGTCGATCGCGATGGGACTATCGAGCTCGTCCTCCTGCAGCCCGGCGTCGTAGCAGAGGTAGACCGGGCCGGCGGGCTCGGT
Organism: Candidatus Limnocylindria bacterium; assembly: GCA_035255665.1. Lineage (GTDB taxonomy): Bacteria > Chloroflexota > Limnocylindria > P2-11E > P2-11E > CF-39. Next base: position 2,802 of record DATEZK010000371.1, on the reverse strand, counting down.
CGTTGCGATGCGATAGGCCCGCGCGAACGAGTTCGGGAAGTCCGCGACGGTGGCCGGCTGGTCGTCCCACTTCGTGAAGTTGCGCACGGCCTCGCCCTGAACCTGTGCGGTGTGGATCCAGTCGATCGCCGGTCGGCGCCGCCGGCGGTCCAGCGGCCCCGTCGCGCCGAGGAGCAGCAACGGGATGCGGTCGAGGTGCGCGTAGTAGACGCCCATCGTCGAGTGGAGCAGGCCGACGATGTCGTGGACGATCGCGCCCATGGGCCGTCCGGTGGTCTTGGCGTAGCCGTGCGCGACGTTGACCGCGACCTTCTCGTGCGTGCACAGGATGATCTCGGGCTTCCCGCCGCCGTAGTTGACCAGCGAGTCGTGCAGTCCCCGGTACGTCGCGCCGGGATTGAGCGCCACGTACTCGATGCCAAACGCCTGGAGGAGGTCGACGATGACGTCCGAGCCGTATTTCTGCGGCACGCGGCAGCCTCCAGAACGCCGCGGCCACGTTGGCTCGCCGGCGGGGCGCGAATGGTATAACAATTAGCCTTCTCGACCGCGTGGGGCGGTCCGGACGATGGAGGTGCTGGATGCGTGGCGCTCGTTCGCTCGTCTTCGCACTCACACTCGGTCTCATCGCAACTGCCTGCGGCGGCGGCGGCACGCCTACGCCGACGGCCGCAGTAACTGCGGCGGCCACGGCGACCGCCGATCCGAATGCCGCGATCGCGGCCTTCTACAGCGGCAAGACGGTCCGCGTGATCGTCGGTCTCGAGGCCGGTGGCGGCTTCGACACCACCGCGCGCCTTCTCGCTCGGCACATGGGGAAGTACATCCCCGGGAATCCGACGCTCGTCGTCGAGAACATGGTCGGCGCGGGCAGCCGCGTCGCGGCCAACTGGCTCTACGAGGTCGGCGAGAAGGACGGGACCGTGTTCGGCGTCTTCAACGAGAACCAGGTCCTGCAGCAGGTGCTCGGCGGAGCGGACATCAAGTTCGACGCGAAGAGGTTCTCGTGGCTGGGGAGCACGTTCTCCGCGACGATCGTGTGCATCGCGCGCAAGGACTCGGGCTTCGCGAAGGTCCAGGACCTTCAAGGCTCGAAGCAGTTCATCGCGGGGTCGACCGGACCCGGCTCGAACACCGGCGACTTCCCGCAGGTCCTCCGGACCGCGCTCGGCGCGAACATCAAGGTCGTGGGTGGCTACAACGGCACCACCGGCATCTCGCGCGCGGTCGACTCAGGCGAGGTCAACGGCGGTTGCTGGACCTGGGAGAGCATGAGCGTGACGCAGGGGCAGAACCTCAAGGACGGCGTCATGATCCCGCTCGTCCAGCAGGGCGACGAGAAGATCAAGGACCTGCCGAACGTTCCGCTCGCGGAGGACATCGCGACCACACCCGTGAACAAGGCGCTGGTCAAGGCGATCACCGCACCGGCAGTCATCAGCAAGTCGTTCACGGCACCGCCCGGCATCCCCGCCGAGCGGCTGAGGGCGCTTCGCGAGGCGTTCGTGAAGGCATGGAAGGATCCGACCCTGATCGAGGAGGCGACGAAGGCGAAGATCGACATCGCGCCGAAGGACGGCGCAGCCGTCGAGAAGATCGTGAATGAGCTCCTCGGCTACGACGCGACGACGATCACCGCCCTCAAGGCAGCTCTCGCCCTGAAGTAGCTCTTGTTCGAAGCGCTGATCGCCGGCCTGGGACAGGTCCTGTCCTGGCCGGCGATCGGTCTCATGTTCGTCGGCATCGCCGCCGGTTTCGTTGTGGGGATCCTCCCCGGCATCGGCGGCGCCACCGCGCTCGCGCTCATGCTCCCGTTCACCTTCAAGATGCAGCCGGCGGAGGCGTTCGCCTTCTTGCTGGGCATGTCATCGGTCGTCGCGATGACGGGCGAGATCACGTCGATCCTCTTCGGCGTCCCCGGCGAGCCCGTCACCGCGGCGGCCATCGTCGACGGCCATCCGATGGCCAAGCAGGGACAGGCCGGACGAGCGCTGGGCGCGGCACTGTTCGGCGCGTTCATCGGTGCGGTCGTCGGCGCGGTCAGCCTCATGATCACGATCCCGATCATCCAGCCGTTCCTGCGGTCGTTCGGATCGCCCGAGTTCCTCATGTTCGCGGTCGTCGGCATCGCGTTCATCTCGAGCCTCACGGGGCGGTCGCCGGTCAAGGGCTTCGTCGTCGCGGGGCTGGGACTGCTGCTCTCCACCATCGGGCAAGCGCCGGGTACGTCGACACTCCGTTTCACCTTCGATCAGCTCTATCTGTGGGAGGGCATCCACATCGTTCCCGCGACGCTCGGCCTCTTCGCGATCCCTGAGCTCGTGGACCTCGCGGTCCATCGCACGTCCATCGCTCGACGTCATGTGGGCGCGCTCGGTGGGCTGCGCCAGGGATTCGCCGACGTCCTGCGCCATCGGTGGCTCGCGATGCGCGTCGCCGTCCTCGGCCTCTTTGTAGGCGTCGCGCCCGGGATCGGCGGCAACGGCGCGCAGTGGGTCGCCTACGGGCATGCGGTCCAGAGCTCGTCCGATCCCTCGCGCTTCGGTCACGGCGCCGTCGAGGGCGTCATCGCCCCAGCGATCGCGTCCGCGGCGGAGCGCACCAGCGCGCTCATACCCACAGTCGTGTTCGGGATACCCGGCAACGTTTCGACCGCTGTGCTACTCGGCGCGTTCATCATTCAGGGATTGGTCCCGGGCCGGGAGATGCTCACCGTGAACCTCTCGGTCACCTTCGGGATGGCCTGGACCATGATGATCGCGAACGTCATCGCGATCGCGGTCATCCTGCTGCTCGCACGAC
>DATEZK010000370.1:0-9024 GCA_035255665.1 Candidatus Limnocylindria bacterium | reverse complement strand
CGGGCACGAGGTCGCCCGGGGCGAGATGACCGCGGGGATGCTTGTGGCGTTCCTGCTGTACATGAACATGGTCGCCGGCCCCGTCGGCATGCTCGCCAGCCAGTGGACGCAGGTGCAGCAGGCCTTCGGCGCGGCCGACCGGATCTTCGCGCTGCTCGACACGGTGCCGGAGATCCAGGATGCGCCGGGCGCGGCGGCCTTGCCGCCAGTCCGTGGCGAGATCCGCTTCGAAGAGGTGGGCTTCCGGTATGGACCCGCCGGCCCCGAGCCGATGGTCCTGGACGGTGTCACGACCACGTTCCAGCCCGGCGAGACGACCGCGCTCGTCGGGCCATCGGGCGCGGGGAAGACGACGCTCGTGAACCTCGTCGGCCGCTTCTACGACCCGGTCAGCGGCCGGATCGTCGTCGACGGACACGATCTGCGCGACGTCACGATCCGCTCGCTCCGCGAGCAGATCGCGGTCGTGCCGCAGGAGCCGATCCTCTTCGCGGACACGATCCGCGAGAACATCCGGTACGGTCGGCTCGACGCGACCGACGCCGAGATCGACGAGGCCGCGCGGTCGGCGAACGCGTCGGAGTTCATCGCGCGTCTGCCGAATGGCCTCGCGACAGTCGTCGGCGAGCGCGGCGTGCGGCTCTCGGTCGGCCAGCGCCAGCGCGTCGCGATCGCGCGCGCGCTGCTGCGCGACGCGCCGATCCTCCTCCTGGACGAGGCGACGTCGTCGCTTGACAACGAGAGCGAGTACCTCGTGCAACAGGCGCTCGACCGGCTCATGCGCGGGCGCACCACGATCGTGATCGCGCATCGTCTCTCGACGGTCGAGCGCGCGGATCGCATCCTCGTGCTCGACCACGGCCGCATCGTCGAGGAGGGCACGCACGGCGAACTCCTCACACTGGGCGGCCTGTATCACCGGCTCTACACGCGGCGATTCGTCGACGAGGACTCCGTGCGTAAGGCCGAGGCCGCTGAGCCTGTCCCGGTCATCGCCGAGCTACCCGCCGCCGGGGAGCACCGCCGCCTCCGAGTCGTTCGCTAGACCACCTTCGCGATCACCTCACGGTGATCGTGGCTTTCATTGCCGGATGCACCGCGCAGAAGTAGTTGAACGTGCCCGCCTCGTTGAAGGTGAAGCTGAAGGTCCTGGTCGGTTCGATGCGCCCGCTGTTGACCTTCCCGTCTCCACTATTGAGGCTCGGGAACGGTGTCGGTGACGCGCCGCTGGGGAGCGGCGGAAAGGTCGGCGGAGCGATCCCCGTGGTCACCGTGTGCGGGACCGTGTCTTCGTTCGTCCACGTGACAACTGTGCCCTTCGTGACGTCGACCGTGGCTGGAGTGAATTGGAAGCCTTTGATCGTCATGGCCCTCGGCGGACCCGCTGGACTCGCGCACGCGAGGATGGCGATCACGCCGAGGAAACCCACGCCGAGCACGCGTATGACAAGACGCATCACGACCTCCGAGATATGTGACTCGATCGGAGTACGTGCGACGCGGCCAGAGGGATGACCGAAAGCTGATCTTCAGTACAGATCGGGTCGGAGCAGGGGTGCGCACGCCATCGCGACGAGATCAGCGAACGCATCGGTGCGCGATACGAAACCCGCGGTCAACAGCCCGACCGCGCCGGTGTGTTGCTTAGATGCTCGAACAGCGAAGAGATCGTCGATGACCGTTCCGAGCTCGTCACCCGCCGCCAAACGTTCAGCGACCGTTTTTGGCAACGGCATGCGGAGCCCACTCGCGTCACCGTGCTGGCCATCGTTCGCGACGGCGGCGACCCAGGAGACCAGCCAAACGAGCGGCGGCTCGTTGATGACGCCACCTTCGAGGCCGAACGCTACGTCCGCGCCCGTCGCGGCGAGTGCGGCGCGGGCGCGGTTGCGAGCGCCCTCACGCGTCGCCTGGTCGCCGACAGGCTGCGCTGCGACGCCACTGGGCACCTCGACGGCTTCCAGCACGCAGCCTGGCGCCAGACGCGCCAGAACGAGGCGTACGGCCTCGATCTTGGCGGGGTTGGTGGATCCGACGGCAGCGCGCCTGTAGCTGAGGGGCATGCTTGGGGCGAGGTTAGGGCGCAGAAATGGGTGGCGGTGGCAGCGCCTCCGACCTACAATTCCGACTGTAGTGCTCGGAAATCCACAGACCGCCTTCCATGTTTCCACGCGGGGCGAGTACGGCATGCGCCTGATGGTCGACCTCGCGCGTCACTGGCAGCAGGGCAGCATCTCGCTCCACGCGGTCGCGCAGCGCGAAGACCTGCCGGAGGCGTACCTCGAGCAGCTCGTCGCGGTGCTGCGCAAAGCCGGCTTGGTGAACGGCAAGCGTGGCGCGGGCGGCGGCTACGTGCTGGCGCGCGATCCGTCGGCGATCACTGCGGGCGACATCGTTCGCGCGCTGGAGGGGCCGATCGAACCGCAGATCTGTACCGCCGAGGGCGATCCCGTCCTCAACTGCATCCGCGAGCAGGACTGCGGGACGCGCGCGGTGTGGGTGAAGCTGCAATCGACCATCGCGCAGGCGCTCGATGGCATGACGCTCGCCGATCTCGCAAAGGAGAAAGTGACCGTTGCCTGATCTCGTCATCAAGGACCTCCACGTGAACGTGGAGGGAAAAGAGATCCTGAAGGGGATCGACCTCGTCGTCCGCAGCGGGGAAGTGCACGCGATCATGGGCCCGAACGGCTCCGGCAAGAGCACGCTCGCGCTCACGGTCATGGGCCACCCGCGCTACAAGGTCACCAAAGGCTCGGTCAGCTACGGCGGCCGCGACGTTCTCGCGATGCCCGTCGATGAGCGCGCACGCGCCGGCCTGTTCCTCGCGTTCCAGTACCCCGCCGCCATCCCCGGCGTCTCGGTCGCGAACTTCCTGCGCACGGCGATCAACGCGCGGCGCGCGGAACCGGGCGCGACAGCCGGCACTGCGGAGGAAGCTCGGAAGAACAACATGCCGATCCCGCAATTCGTCAAGCTCCTTGCGGAGAAGAGAAAGCTGCTCGAGATCGATGAGCAGTTCATCACTCGGTCGGTGAATGACGGGTTCTCTGGCGGCGAGAAGAAGCGCCTCGAGACCTTGCAGATGCACATGTTCAGCCCGTCGCTCGCCCTCATGGACGAGACCGACTCCGGCCTGGACATCGACGCGCTGAAGATCGTGGCGCACGCCATCGAGTCGCTGCGCGGACCCGAGGTCGGCATCCTGCTCATCACGCACTACGAGCGCATCCTCAAGTTCGTGCAGCCCGACTTCGTCCACGTCCTCGTGGACGGCCGCGTCGTGCGCACCGGCGGGCGCGAGCTCGCTGCTGAGCTCGAGGAGAAGGGCTACGACTTCGTGCGCGAAGAGCTGTACGCAGGGAGGGCCTGACGTGACGGTAACAACGAGAACCGCCGCCCAGCCGCGCTCGCAGCTTGACGTCGCGCGCATCCGCGCCGACTTCCCGATCCTCTCGCGCACCGTGAACGGCAAGCCCGTCGTCTACCTGGACAACGCCGCGACCAGCCAGAAGCCGCGCCAGGTGATCGACGCGATGAGCACCGTCTTCGAGGAGCACAACGCGAACATCCACCGCGGCGTGTACGAGTTCAGCGAGACGACGACCGCCGCGTTCGAGGGCGCCCGCGCCAAGGTCGCGCGCTTTATCGGCGCGCGCGACGACCGCGAGGTGATCTTCGTCCGCAATGCGACCGAGGGTGTGAACCTCGTCGCGTACACCTGGGGCCGCGAGAACATCAAGTCCGGGGACCGGATCATCTCGACGGTCCTCGAGCATCACTCGGACTTCGTGCCCTGGCAGCAGCTGGCGAAGGACGTCGGCGCGCAGATCGTCATGATCGACGTGGACGACGATGGCCGCCTGCGCCGCGACCAGCTCTCGGCTGAGCTCAAGAAGGGCGCGAAGCTCCTCGCGATCACGCACACGTCCAATGGCCTGGGCGTTGTGAATCCGGTGAAGGAGATCATCGCCGAGGCCCACGCCGCCGGCGCGACGGTCCTCATCGACGCGGCGCAGGCCGTGCCGCACACACCGGTGGACGTTACCGACCTCGACTGCGACTTCCTCGTCTTCAGCGGCCACAAGATGCTCGCGCCGCCCGGTTCCGGTGCGGTGTGGGCCCGCCTGAGTCTGCTCGAGCGCATGCCACCGTTCCTCTTCGGCGGCGACATGATCAGCCGCGTCACCGTCGAGAAGACCGAGTGGAACGAGCTGCCGTGGAAATTCGAGGCGGGCACGTCCTCGTACGTCGACGCCATCGGCTTGGGCGCCGCCGTCGACTACCTGGAGAGCGTCGGCGTCGCGAAGATCCACGAGCACGAGCTCTCGCTCGTCGCGTACCTGCTGCCACGCCTGCAAGACATTGGCGGCATCACCGTCTACGGGCCGAAGACGCTGGACGATCGCGTCGGGGTCGTGTCGTTCAACATCGAGGGAATCCACCCGCACGACGTCGCGACGATCTTCGACCGCGAGGGCGTCTGTGTCCGTGCGGGCCACCACTGCAACCAGCTGCTGATGACGCGCCTCGGCGTCGCCGCGACGACGCGCGCGTCTTTCTACCTCTACAACACGACCGCCGAGTGCGACGCGCTGATCGCGGCAATAGAAACGGCGAAGAGAGTGTTCAAGGTTTAGTCATGGACGACATGTACCGCGACTACATCCTCGATCACTACAAGAACCCGCGGAATCAGGGCGAGCTGGCCGGGGCGACGAACACGTACGCCGACTCGAACCCGCTCTGCGGGGACGAGCTCAGCATGGCGCTGCGCATCGAGGACGACCGCGTCGCGGATGTACGCTTCAGTGGCAAGGGCTGCGCGATCTCGCAGGCGTCGGCTTCCATCCTCACCGAGGAGATCAAGGGCAAGACGCTCGACGAGATCAAGGCCATCGACCGCGATCACATCCTGGAGAACCTTGGGATCCCGATCAGCCCAGCGCGGATCAAGTGCGCGCTGCTCAGCCTCAAGACGCTGAAGGGCGCGGCGTGGGGTCTGCCGGCGTGGCCAGGCGAGGACGAGGCGAAGGCGCCTCGGCCGGGTAGGGGAGATAGCAATGGCAGTTGATGTTCGCAAAGACCTTCCGGACAACTACAAGTTCGGCTGGGAAGACAAGGATGCCGTCTACCGCAACGTCAAGAAGAAGGGCCTTTCGGAGGACGTCGTCCGCGAGATCAGCCAGGACTTCAAGCACGAGCCGGACTGGATGTTCCAGCGGCGGCTGAAGGCGCTAAAGCACTACCGCGTGCGCTCGATGCCGACCTGGGGCGCAGACCTGTCGGGCATCGACTTCGAGGACATCTACTACTACCTCAAGGCGTCCGACGAGTCGAAGAAGGACTGGAACGACGTTCCGGCCTACGTCAAGAGCACGTTCGACAAGCTTGGGATCCCCGAGGCCGAGCAGAAGTACCTTTCGGGGGTCGGAGCTCAGTACGACAGCGAGTCCGTTTACCACAACATCCGCAAGGATCTCGAGAAGCTCGGCGTCATCTTCATGGACACCGACACCGCGCTGAAGGAACACGAAGACATCGTCAAGCAGTACTTCGGCACGGTGATCCCCGCGAACGACAACAAGCTCGCGGCGCTCAACACGGCCGTGTGGTCGGGCGGTTCGTTCGTGTGGGTCCCGCCGGGAGTCGAGGTCACGATGCCGCTGCAGGCGTACTTCCGCATCAACAGTGAGAACGCCGGCCAGTTTGAGCGCACGCTCATCATCGCCGAGCCCGGATCGAAAGTGCACTACGTCGAAGGCTGCACGGCACCGGTCTTCACGACGAACACGCTGCACAGCGCAGTCGTCGAGATCATCGTGAAAGAGGGCGCCGACGTCCGCTACACGACGATCCAGAACTGGAGCCACAACGTCTACAACCTCGTGACCAAGCGTGCCGTCGTCCAGAAGGGTGGCCGCATGAGCTGGATCGACGCGAACCTCGGCAGCAAGGTCACGATGAAGTACCCGAGCGTCTACCTCACGGGCGAGGGCGCGCACGGCGAGGTCCTGTCGGTGGCGTTCGCCGGCGACGGGCAGCACCAGGACGCTGGCGCGAAGATGATCCACGCCGCCCCGAACACCACGTCGATCATCACGAGCAAGGGCATCAGCAAGGGCTCGGGGATCCAGAGCTATCGCGGCCTGGTGAAGATCTACGCGGGCTCGCACGGAGCGAAGAGCACGGTGCGCTGCGACGCGCTGATGCTCGACGACACCGCGCGGAGCTCGACCTATCCGTACATGGAGATCGACGAGGACGACGTGACCATCGGCCACGAGGCCTCCGTCTCCAAGGTCGGTGAGGAGCAGCTCTTCTATCTCATGAGCCGTGGGCTCTCCGAGAACGACGCGACCGCGATGGTCGTGAACGGCTTCATCGAGCCGATCGTGAAGACGCTCCCGATGGACTACGCGATCGAGATGAACCGCCTTATCCAGCTGCAGATGGCAGGAGCGATCGGCTGACCGTCGCTACGGTCGCCGCGACGCCATTGCCGCTCGACCGCGCAACGGTCGAGCGGCTCAGTGTTGGGCGCGGTGAGCCCGCCTGGGCGCTCGCTGACCGCCTCGCGGCGCTCGAGCGTTTCGAGAACGCGACGTGGCCGAGCGGGCAGGAAGAGGAGTGGCGGCGCTTCCCCCTGAAGGGCCTTCCCACGGTGAGCGCGGCCGAGCTGCTCGACGTGGCGCATCCGCCGAGCGAGTACGGTGCCGTGCCGCTCGACGCGTCGCACAAAGGTCTCGTATTCGACCGTTGGACATCCGCGGTGCGCGATCATCCCGACCTCGTGCAGCGGTGGCTGCCCGACGGTGGCGGCATGCCGAGCCACGACGTGTTCCGCGCGTGGGCCGGCGCTCTGTACGGCCACGGCAGCACCTTTCTCTACGTCCCGGCGGGCCTGCACGTCGAGCTGCCGCTCGAGGTGCACAAGCGCTGGGCCGCCGGCAGCGCGCCGATCGTCTTCCGCACGCTCGTCATCGCCGAGGAGGGCTCCTCGGTGACGCTGCTCGAGGAGCTCTCATCCGAGGGCGGTGGGCCCGGCCGATTGGCCGTCCCCTCGGTCGAGGTCCGCGCCGGACCGGGGGCAACGGTCCGCTACGTCGGCGTGCAGCGCTTCAGCGACGATGTCTGGGCGATCGGCCAGCAGCGCAACATCTCGGAGCGCGACAGCATGCTCGCGAACTTCAACGTTCTCGTCGGCAGCAAGCGCACCAAGCTCGGCGTCGAGTCGGATATCCGCGGCAACGGCGCGCAGGTGAAGCTCTACGGGCTCGTCGCGGCCGGCGACCAGCAGCGCATCGACGTGAACTCGCTCCAACGCGTCGACGGCAAGGCCTCCACGAGCGACCTTCTCTATCTCTCGGCGCTGTATGAAGCGGCGCACGCAATCTTCTTCGGCGTGATCCGCGTCGAGCCAACGTCCAGCGGCACGGGCTCGTACCAGGAGTGCCGCAACATGCTGATGTCGAAGAACGCCGGCGCCGACCCGATCCCGGTGCTGGAGATCCTGACCAACGACGTCGCGCGCTGCGGGCACGGCGCGACTGCAGGTTCGCTGAGTGACGAGGACCTCTTCTACATCATGTCGCGCGGTCTGGATCGCCCGACCGCCGAGCAGCTCCTCGTGCGGGGGTTCTTCCAGCGCGTCGTGAACGACATCCCCGACGTCCAGATCCGCACGCGCGTGACGGACGCGCTCGCGCCGCGCATCGGACGCATCGCGGAGGCCGAGGTCGCCGCAGCGTGACCACGAGCCGCTACGTCTGCGTCGCCAACATCGCCGACATCCCCGCCGGTGAGGTCGCGGTCGTCGAGGTCGAGGGCCGGAGCCTCTGCCTTGGTCATTGCGCTGACGACACCTGGGGCGCCATCGACAACGTCTGCACCCACGACGGCGGCGTCCTGGGCGACGGCGAGCTCGAGGACTGCTTGGTCGAATGCCCGCGCCACGGCGCTCGTTTCGACCTTCTAACCGGTGAAGTGAAGGCGCTCCCCGCCGTCTTCCCGGTGAACGCGTACCCGGTGCGCGTCGTCGACGGCCGCGTTGAGGTCGATCTTGGAGTCCCGACCCGGGAGCTCGAAATCGGCTAGCGGGCGCGCCAGCGCCGCGGGTCCTGCCCCTGAGTCGCCAGTGGGGGGCATCGCTCTCTCGAAACGGGCCCGCTCCCCTCCGCCTTCAGTCATCGCGGTAATACCGCGGTCTCGACTCTCGTTCGCGATGCCCCCGCTGTCTTCCGACGGTGCCGTCACCTGCGGCGCTCGGCGCTGAATCTGGCACCGGTTGTGCTCGTTTCGTCGGCACAACGCAGTGGAGGTTCAAATGGAAGAGCGCAAGGTTGTCGAGAAGCGCACCACGGTGACGCGCGAGGATCACGTTGATCACGTCGAGGAACCAAAGACGACGAACGTGAACGTCGGTCCCGACGGCGACGTCCAGGTCCAGGAAGAAACGGAGATCGTGGACGACCCCGTGAGTTCGACGATCATCCGCCAGGAAGAGACGATCGAGAAGCACCAGCGCTAAGAGCAAGGCCCTTCCGGCGCGATTATCCTCAGCCCGAAGACGCGCCGGGAGGGCCCTCTTGATCAGCAGCGCCGCTCGCGACCGCATCAAGCTCGCCATCGACCAGCTCGAGGAAGGGTTCCATCGCTACGACGAACGGTCGAATCAGGACACAAACGAGTCGTATGAGGCCGCGCTCCAACGCGGCAAGGCGATGGGCTACCAGGAAGCCGCGCACCTCGTGAAGTCCGCATTGCACGACATCGACGTCAAGAGCCTCTGAGCGCGCGATGATCACGGCGGTCGTGCTCATCACCGCGGAGCGCGGCGCGCTTCCCAAGATCGGCGAAGACCTCGCCGCGGTCGCCGGCGTGTCCGAGGTGTACTCGGTCACCGGTGAGATCGACTTCGTCGTCATGGTCCGGGCCCGCGAGCACGAAGATCTCGCTGACATCGTCACGCGCCGCATCGCCCAGGTGCCAGGCGTCGCACGGACCCACACGCACGTCGCATTC
>DATEZK010000369.1:0-3385 GCA_035255665.1 Candidatus Limnocylindria bacterium | reverse complement strand
CATCCCCGACGTCGGCGGTCATGTCTCGTTCGAGTCCTGTTATCTCGAGAACCCGCTGGTGAACGCGATGTGCGTCGGCCTTGTCCGCCGCGACCGCCTGTCGCGCGCGAACACGGCGCGCCCCGGCAGCGCGGTCTACCTCGTGGGCTCCGACACCGGCCGCGACGGCATCGCGGGCGCGTCGCTGCTCGCCTCGTTCGAGCTCGGCGCGCAGGACGACGCGAAGCGACCGTCGGTGCAGGTGGGGAACCCGTTCCTCGAGAAGCTGCTGATGGAAGCGACCCTGGAGCTGGTCGAGACCGATGCCGTCGAGGCCGTTCAGGATCTGGGGGCTGCGGGATTGACCTGCGCGTCGAGCGAGGTCGCCGCGCGCAGCGGCGTCGGCATGCGGATCGACGTCGACAAGGTGCCGCGTCGTGCGAAGGGGATGAACCCGTACGAGGTGATGCTCAGCGAATCGCAGGAGCGGATGCTCGTCGTCGCGCGGCCAGGTCGTGAGTCGGACGTGGAGCGTGTCTTCAACCAGTGGGAGCTCCACGGTGTACGCATTGGCGAGATCACCGAGGAAAAGGTGCTCACCATCCTGAGCGGCGACGAGATCGTCGCGTCGCTCCCGCCGGCGCTGCTCGCAGACGAGGCGCCCGAGTACGACATCTCGAAGTGGGCCGCGCCACCGGAAACCGGCGAGGCGATTTCCGACGGAGGCAACGCCGCCGCGGTCTTGCGAACGGACCAGCCGACGCACAAGATCGGGCTGGAGCTTCTCGATCTGCTCGCATCTCCGGCGGTCGCGTCGCGAGCGGTGATCTATCGAACGTATGACCAAATGGTCGGCACTGACACTGTGCTCGGTCCCGGTGCCGACGCGGCCCTGCTGCGTATTAAAGGACGCACGGACGGCATCGCGATCGCCATCGACGCTCAGCCACGCGTCGCGGCGCTCGATCCATTCGTCGGCGCCGCCTCAGCCGTCGCCGAAGCCCTGCGAAACATCGTGTGCGTGGGTGCCGAACCGCTCGCCATCACGGACTGTCTGAATCTGGGGAATCCCGAGCGCCCCGAGGGTGCCTGGCAGCTGGAGCGCACCATCGCGGGCATTTCCGCCGCGTGCGAAGCGCTCGGCGTCCCGGTCGTCTCGGGGAACGTGTCCTTATATAACGCGACGCGCGGGGCGGACATCTGGCCGACCGCGGTCATCGGCGCCGTCGGGCACCTGGACGATGTCACGCGCCACATACCGGTGACCTCGGGCCGACCCGGCGACGTCGTGATGCTCGCGGGCAGCGCACAGGTCTCGCTCGGGGCCTCGGCGTACGGCGCAGCGATGGGCGTGCACGAGGGGCCGGTCGCCATCGACCTCGCCCTCGAAGCGCGCCTGCAGCGTTTCGTGCTCGCTGCCCATCGATCCGGCGCCCTGCGCGCGGCGCACGATCGAGCGGAGGGCGGCCTTGCGGTCGCGCTGGCCGAGCTGGCGCTGCGCGATCGGATCGGGATGAAAGTCACACTTCCGGCGGTCCGTGGCATCGACAAACGCGTGGCGCTGTTCGGTGAAGGGCCGTCGGGCGTGGTGCTCGTTATTGGTCCATCGTTGGAGGCGCAGGTGCGCGCGCTGGCCGCCCAGCACGACGTCCCGATCTGGACGCTGGGCACGATCGGCGGCGATCTGCTCGAGATCGCTCCCGTGCTGGGCATGCCGATCGCGGCGTTGGTCGATGCGCATACCGGCGGACTCGCGCGGGCGTTGGGCAGGGAGTCATGAAAGAGCAGCAGGTGAGCACCGCGGAGATCCTCGATTCGATCGCCCGTGAGCGAGAGCGCCTCATGGCCGCAGTGCGTGCGCTCGACGAGCGAGCGACGACCGCATCGGTGACGGCAGAGGGCTGGACCGCGAAGGACGTCATCGCGCACCTCATCCACTGGGCCGGGCAGATCGCGTGGGGCCTGGGCGCGCCACTGACCATTCCCGCATGGGTCGAAGCAGTCGGCGGGAAGCGGCTCGAAGGCGACAACGCCTGGAACGAGATCGTCGTCGAGCATCATCGCGATATCCCGCTCGCCGATGTCGTCCGGGAGTTCGATCGCGTTGTGGACCTGCTCGTCCACCAGCTACGCACGCGCGACGACATCGATGTCAACGCGAGCGCGAAGGCGGCCATCCCATGGCTGCCGGCGGACAAGGCCCTCTGGCAGGTCATCGCGGGCGAGACATACGCGCACTGGCCCGCTCACGCCGCCGACATCGAGCGGGCCGCAGAGGTGACGGCCTAGACATGTGCGGCGTGTGCGGCATCTGGAGCCCGCGCGAGCAGGCGACCGCTGACCCGGCCGAGGCCGCCCGCCTGATGTTCTTCTCCTTATATGCACTGCAGCACCGCGGTCAGGAGTCCGCTGGCATCGCGGCGACCGACGGTCGCGACCTGCGTGTCGTACGCCGCATGGGTCTGGTCGGCCAGGTCTTCAGCGAGCCCGATCTCGGCGTGCTGACCGGCCGCGCGGCGATGGGGCACACCCGCTACTCGACGACCGGCGCCTCCAAGATCCAGAACGCGCAGCCGTTCACCGTGCGAGCCGAGGGCCTCGGCTAGCTCGCGATCGGGCACAACGGCAACTGCATCAACGCCAAGGAGATCCGCGACACGCTTGCCGAGGACGGCGTGCATTTCGTCACGTCGTCCGACACCGAGGTCGTCGCGCAGGCCATCGTGCACGCAAAGGGAACGACGTGGGACGAGCGCATCACGAACGCGCTGCCGAAGCTCGTTGGGGCGTGGTCGCTCGTCCTGCTGACTCCGACCGCGCTCTATGCGATCCGCGATCCGTTCGGCGTCCGGCCGCTCAGCCTGGGGCGCAAGGGCAGCTCGTGGCTCGTCGCAAGCGAGACGAGCGCGCTCGACACCATCGGCGCGCAGTTCCTCCGCGATGTCGCGCCCGGCGAGGTGCTGCGGATCGACGACCGCGGCCCGGTCACGATCGCCGATCTCTCGTCGCACGAGCGCCGCGGGCTGTGCATCTTCGAGCACGTGTACCTCGCCTCCGCGTCCAGCCGCCTCGGCGGCGTCTCGGTGTACGCGACGCGCGAACGGATGGGTGAGATCCTCGCGGACGAGCACCCCGCGCTGGCGGATGTGGTGATCCCCGTCCCGGACAGCGCGATACCGGCTGCCGTCGGCTACGCGCGCCGCAGCGGCATCCCGTTCCAAGAGGGGCTCATCAAGAACCGCTACATCGGCCGCACGTTCATCCAGCCGACCGATGAGCTGCGCCGGCACAACGTCGCCCTCAAGTACAACGCGCTGTCCGACGTGCTGGAGGGCAAGCGCATCGTCGTGGTCGACGACTCGATCGTGCGCGGCAACACCAGCGGTCCCATCGTCGACCTGCTTCG
>DATEZK010000368.1:0-2050 GCA_035255665.1 Candidatus Limnocylindria bacterium | reverse complement strand
CCTCACGAGCAAGCGCGACTGGACCGACGTCCGCGACATGGTCCGCGCGTACTGGCTCGCGCTCGAGAAGGGTGAGCCGGGTGAGGTCTACAACGTCGGCCGCGGCAAGTGCTGGTCGATCCGAGAGATGCTCGACATCCTGCTATCGCACTCGAAGGCGAAGATCAGCACGCAGGAGGATCCGGCGCGCCTGCGGCCGAGCGACGTGCCGATCCTGTGGGCGGACACCGCGAAGTTCCAGCGCGCGACCGGCTGGGAGCCGAAGATCCCGTTCGAGAAGACACTCGTCGATCTGCTCGATTACTGGCGTGAGCGCGTGCGTCGTGACACGCAGCGACTCGGGGCGGAGGTCTAAGCAGTGCCCGATCTTGGTGGAATGTGGACGGCGTTCGTCAACAACCCGCTCGTCCAGCTCGCGCTTCGCGGCGTGGGTCTTTACGTCCTCGCGCTCTATCTCGCGATGGTCTTCTGGACCGTCCGCGACGCGCAGCAGCGCACCGAGAATCCGATCCTTCCGTACCTCGCCGGCCTGCTCGTCGTCGTGCTCAACATCCTCGGACTCTTCCTGTATCTCATCGTTCGTCCGAAGGAGACGCTCGGTGAGGCATACGAGCGACAGCTGGCGGAGGAGAGCCTCCTCGCCGAGGCGGAGCAGCGTGTCGTCTGTCCGACCTGTAAGGAACGCGTGCAGGAGGACTTCATCCTCTGCCCGACGTGCCGCACGCGCCTCAAGCGGATGTGCCCCTCGTGCGCGAAGCTCATCCGGCCCGAGTGGAACATCTGCCCGTACTGCGCGAAAGACTTCGACGAGCGCGACTGGACCGTGCACGCCGGAGGCAAGGCGGCCGAGTGATCGCGTCGGCAGCCTGATGCCGATGTAGCTCGTGCGTGCCCATCCGCGAGTGGCCTGAGTCCACGCGTCCGCGCGAGCGTCTGGTCGCGCGCGGTGCGTCGTCGCTTTCGGATGACGAGCTCCTGGCGCTGATCATCGGCAGCGGCACGCGGCAACGCTCGGCGCTGGTCCTCGCCAACGAGGTCCTCCGCGCGATCGGCGGAACGCGGGCGCTCGGGCAGGCTGATGTGTCGCGTCTGCGCGAATGTGGGGCGGGCCTCGCGACGGCGGTACGCGTCGCCGCCGCGTGCGAGCTCGGTCGTCGCGTGATCGCGGCCGGCGCTGACGGCGAGCGCTGCGACACGCCGGACCTCGCGGCCGTCGCGCTCGCGCCGCATTTCGCGCATCTCGAGCGCGAGTCGCTCGTCGTCGGGCTCCTGACGCGCAAGCACCGGCTCATGGCGGTCGTGCCGGTCTACGTCGGCAACGTCGCCGGCACGTCGGTGCGGATCGCGGAGCTCTTCACCGAGGCCGTCCGTCGCAACGCGTCCGGGATCCTGCTGGCGCACAACCACCCGTCCGGCGATCCGTCGCCCTCCGCCGACGACCTTCGGACGACGAAAGACGCGGCTGCGGCTGGCAGGCTGTTGGGGATAGAGGTGGTCGATCACCTCGTTTTTGGCGCCGGGAGGTGGGTCAGTCTCCAGCGCGCATGGCCCGGCAGCGTGGGAATCCCGCGAAGCGGATAGAAGAGCAGCAGTCGCGTAGCGACTGCGTAGCAGCCTGACACGCCCGACTAACGCCGTCGTTCCCAGAGTCCGGTGGGACAGTCAGCCCGACCCGCTCTCACGCGCGCCTTTTCGGTGCTGGCGCTGGCTGCCGTGGTCGCCTTTCCGCTCCAGGGCAGCCGCACCATCGAGATATCCGCCGCGAGCCCCGGCTCCAGCGCCAGCTCGAGCTCGGCCGCGAGCCTTGGCGCCGTCCTGAATCAGGCGAGCGTCGCCGTCGCCGGCGACGACCGGTTCGCGGGCGTCGCTCGCGGGCTCCTGCCGGATGCCCTTGTTGTCGAGATCGCCGCTCCCCAGGTCTTCGCCGACACCAGCACCGGCGTCTCGTTCGTTCCTCCGGCCGGCTGGGTCGAAGGGCCCGCCTCGGCGCTCAACCCGGTCTCCGATCCGCCCGAGCCGGTCTACGAGATCGCGCGCTACCAGATGCGCA
>DATEZK010000367.1:0-2106 GCA_035255665.1 Candidatus Limnocylindria bacterium | reverse complement strand
CGCTGCAGACCGCCAACAAGGAGATCACGCGCTACGACCGGTTCTGCCGGCGGATCGATCCAAAGGAAGCCGCCGAGCGCGCGAAGACCGAGCCTCACGTCGTCCGGCTCAAAGTGCCGGACGATGGGACGATCGCGATCGACGACCTTGTGTACGGACATGTCGAGTGGCCTGTGAACACGATCGAGGATCAGGTGCTGCTCAAGTCCGACGGCTTCCCGACCTATCACCTCGCCGTCGTGATCGACGATCACGTGATGGGCATCACCCATATCTTCCGCGGCGAGGACTGGCTGCCCTCCACTCCGAAGCACCTGCTCATCTGGCGGGCGTTCGGCTGGGAGATTCCGCCGCACGCGCATGTGCCGAACGTGCTCGGACCCGACGGAAAGAAGCTTGCGAAACGTCACGGCGCCACGAAGGTCGAGGAGTTCAAGGCGCAGGGCTACCTCCCCGAGGCGATGGTCAACTACCTCGCCCTCGTCGGCTGGTCGCCCGGCACCGAGGAAGAGATCTTCACGATGGACGAGCTCGTCGCGCGCTGGCGGATGGATCAGGTGCACCGCGCCGGCGGCAAGTGGGACAAGGCACGGCTCGACTGGTTCAACGGCATGTGGATCCGAAAGCTCGCCGAGGACGACCTGCTCGGACGTCTGCGCGATTTCCTTCCGCCGGAGTGGGACCCGCAGGTCGTCCGCAAGACGCTTCCGCTCCTGCGCGAGCGGATGCGAACGCTCGCGGAGGCGCGTGACCAGGTCGAATTCCTCTTCGCCGAGCCGCCGCCCTACGAAGCGAGGCTGCTCGTGCCGAAGAACAAAGAGCCACGCGAAGCGCTCGACCTCCTCGTCCAGTCGACCGTGGTGCTTCGACACATCCAGACGTTCGATCACGCCGCGATCCGCGCGGCCATCGAAGGGATCGCGGCCGACGTGAGCTGGAGCCTCAAAGACGCGAGCCATCCGATCCGGGTCGCGATCACCGGAAGGACCGTCGGGTTGCCGTTATTCGAGTCTTTGGAGATGCTTGGCAGGGAGCGCGCGCTCGCCCGGATCGAGCGCGCTCAGGATCTCCTCGAGAAAGGTGTGGACTGATGGCCACGCTCGCACGTCGTGTCGGTCTTGGTCTCAATGCGCGCGGAGACGTCGCGGAGTTCGTCAGATGGGCGGATCGTGCGCGGTCACTCGGGCTCGAGTCGGTCTGGATCCACGACTCGTACTTCGAGCGCGACGCCGTCACCTACGCGAGCGCGGTCGCGTCGCAAGTCCAGGACATCAAGATCGGACTGGGTGCGCTCAACCCATTCACGCGCCACCCCGTTCTCATCGCGATGACGATCAGTGCGCTCGACGAGATGGCCCCCGAGCGGATCCTCCTCGGGATGGGCTCCGCGCTCCCGCTCCGCCTCGGCCAGATGGGCATCCCATACACACCGCCTGACGCCGTCACGAAGTCGAGCGAGGCGATCGACACACTGCACACGCTCTGGAAGGGCGAGCGCATCCCGTCGGGCACGCCTGGCCTGCCGCCGCTCCAGCCGATGTTCCCGCCGGTCCACCGCGTCCCCATTTATCTCGCCGGCTATCGCTCCGGGATCATGGAGCTCGCGGGTCAAAAGGGCGACGGATATCTCGCGCGCCCGGCCGAATCGATCCCCGGCCTGAAGAAGCTGCTCAGCGTGATGAACAAGGCCGCGCGCGCGGCCGGGCGCGACCCGAATGACATCGACGTCGCGGGTTACCTGCTCGCGCTCGTCGGCGAGACGCGCAGGGACGCGCTCAATCGCGCAAAGCGCGAGCCATTCGTGATCTTCATGATGAGCATCCTCTCCGACGTGACCCTGAACCGCGCGGGATTCGATCCCGAGCTGCGCGACAAGATCGCGGTGCACTGGCGCAAAGAGGACTACACGACCGCCGGAGGGCTCATCCCCGACGGGCTCCTAGACGCGTTCATCGTCTGCGGCACGCGGCGCGAGATCGCCGACCGCGCATGGGAGTACCACGAGGCCGGCATGGACCTGCCGATCCTTCAGCCCGTCGTGCAGGACGAGGATCAGGTCACCGCCGTCCTCGACGCGGCGGTCGCGTACGGCTCCGGCGAAGCGGG
>DATEZK010000366.1:0-2534 GCA_035255665.1 Candidatus Limnocylindria bacterium | reverse complement strand
ACGCAAGAACGACGAAGACTGCGGGGATGAGCGTCGCGAGCTGTTCGTGGAATGCGTAGAACTGCACGGTGCCGAGCATCTGGCCCCACTCCGGCGCACGTGCTTTCGGAAAGAGGCTCTCGCCAAACTCGCCAGTGAGGAACGTCGCTCCACCAAGGAAGATGCCGACGAGACCCAGTTCCGCCAGCAAGAGCAGCACGGCGCCGGCCTCGAGCGCGGCGACGGTGATCAGCTGTGGTGAGAGCGCCGTTGCGAGATGGCCGGTCACGAGTCGGCGGTCGCGCGCACCGACCGCGCGCGCGGCTTGCATGAACGGCTGACCCCGCACGCGACCGACCTCGCTACGGACGAACTCGACGAGCTCCGGCCAGCCGACCAGTGCCAGTGACAGGACGAAGCCGGCTGGCCCCAGGGGACGCGTGAACAGCACGAGCATGATCGCGAGGAGCAGCTGCGGGATCGCGTTCACGCCGGCGGCGATCGTGCGGACGACCTGTGCGAGCGGGCCGCCGTACCAGCCGGTCAAAAGACCGAGCGTGAACCCGATGACCAGACGCGTGATGGTCGCGGCGAGCACGATGGTGAGCGTCAGTCGTGCTCCGCCCAGCACGCGTGACCACTGATCGCGGCCGAGCTGATCGGTGCCGAAGGGGTGATCCGCATCGGGATAGGTGGGCGGGAACCTGATCACGTCGTTGCCGCCCGGGACCTCGGTGATGATCAATGAGGCGCCCGCATTGGGATCGCTCGGCGCCAGAGCGAGTCCGAACACACCCATCGCGAGCAGCGCAAGAACGCACACGAGGCCGATGACGAGCGCCGGATTGGCCAGAAGCCGACGGACCTCACCGCGTGCTCTCACGGCGCCGCCTTCACACGCGAGCGCGCAAGCTCGCCGCCAAGGACCAGCATGGTGCTGCCCACCGCGAATGCGAGAGCGATCGCGCTCGCGAGCGCGAACTGGCGACCGCCGAGAGCCTGCACGAACGCCAGACCAGCGCCGTCCCAGATGTAGACGAACTCGACGATCACGAGGCTGGAGAGCGCGCCGCGCGCACCGAGCAACGTTGCGGCGATGATGTTGGGCGCGGCGTTCGGAAGGACGTGACGCGCGAGAAGGGTGCGGTCGGGCAAGCCCTTGGCGATCGCGGTGCGAACGTAATCCGTGTGCCGGATCTGCTCGACGGCCGTTGCCGTCAGCCGGAAGATGTAGGCCGCCGGTCGCAGAGCCAGCGCGAGCGCGGGCAGGATGAGGTGCTCGTCGATCCCGAAGCCGGTGATCGGCAAGAGCCGCAGGCCGAATCGGAAGTAGATGACGACCATGAGCAGCTCGAGCGCGATTGCCCAGAAGAACGCTGGTAGCGATGCTGCGAACGTGCTCGCGGACCACGCCAACGCTCGTACGGGACGATTGTTCGACGATGCGTATGCGATCCCGAACGGGACGCCGACGGCGATGGCGGCGGCGAGAGCGGTAGCGAGAAGGATCGCGCTGTTCACGATTGCATCGAGTGGGCTCACGACGCGAAAGATCGGACGCGTATTCATCAGGAGTGAGTTGCGCACAAGCTCCGACGTGTCGACGCGCGCCGGGTCGGTGAGGAACACCACGAGCAGCGAAGCCACGATCAGCGGCGCGAGGACGTCGCGTAGGACACGCGCGAGCAGACCGATCAACAGCGTGCTCGGCGGCATTCCCCTGCCCTTACGGGGCTGAAGGCACCGCGGTTCCCCGCGGCGATGCAGTCGGTGGTGGTGTCTGCGCCGGAGCGCCAGCGCGTCTGCGGAGGGGGATCGGTTGGCCCACTCCATCGAGAACGCTGCGGGTCCCGAGCGGCTGCTGCAGCGGAACTGGGACGTAAAGCAGCTTCATGTCCGCCGGTGCGCTGCCGCGCCAGTGGAGTACGTCGACGCTGATCCGCACCGTGTTCGCGTCCTCTCGGACATCAACGAAGTTGAACGAAATAAGGCGGCCCACACCTACGAGAACGCGAATCTCCTGCTGCCCCTCGGGAGCGAGTTCGTAACTGAGCAAGGTCGCTTGTCCGCGTGTCGCATTGAGCAGGGCCGCCCCGCCCACCGCTCCTAGCACCGCACCCACGACGAAGGCGATGACGATCCATCCATTCCTCATCACATCAACATACCGCCCGTCTTGCCGTTTCGGATCACGCCAGCGCAGGCGATAGCCTGCGTCGGTGACCGCGTTCGCGCTGGCGCTCGTCCTCACCTCAGCGGTCATGCACGCGACCTGGAACATGCTCGCCAAACGCGTGAGCGCGGGCACGCCGTTCCTGTTCCTCGTCTACGTCGTCGGCGCGGTCGCGTACACGCCGTTCGCGATCGCCGTGCTCGTTCTCGCTAGGCCCGAGCTCGGTCTCATCGCCTTCGCGTTCGTGGCGATGGCGATCGTGTTGCAGACGGTGTACTTCGCGACGCTCACCGCGGGTTATCGCGCCGGCGATCTCTCGCTGGTCTATCCGCTCGCGCGCGCGTCCGGACCGCTGCTTGCGACCGTCGGTGCCATCGCGATC
>DATEZK010000365.1:0-5336 GCA_035255665.1 Candidatus Limnocylindria bacterium | reverse complement strand
CTCAGCGGCGACATCGTCGTGTGGGTGGATACGGACATCTCGAACACGCACCCGAAGTTCGTCTACGGCGTCGTCGGCCCGCTGCTGATGCGGCCGGACCTTCAGTTCGTGAAGGCCTTCTACCAGCGGCCGCTCAACATCGGCGGTGAGCTACAGGCGACCGGTGGCGGGCGCGTCACCGAGCTCGCGGCCCGTCCGATACTCAACCTCTTCTTCCCCGAGCTCTCGGGGATGGTGCAGCCGCTTTCCGGCGAGCAGGGTGGACGCCGCGCGACACTCGAGCAGCTGCCCTTCTTCACCGGGTACGGCGTCGAGACGGGCCTGCTCATCGACATCCTGCAGCGTGCCGGTCTCGGTGCGATCGCGCAGGTCGATATGAGGCAGCGCATCCACCGCAACCAGGACCTGCTCGCGTTATCGAAGATGAGCTTCGAGATCCTGCAGGTCGCGCTGAAGCGCGTCGGCGAAGCGCACGGACAGCGTCTCTGGGAGGATGCGAACGCCACGATCAAGCTGATCACGACACAGGAAGGCGGGCGCCTGCACCTCGAGATGCATGAGGTCATGGCGAACGAACGCCCGCCGATGGCCACGATCCCCGACTACCTCAGCGCACGTCGCCGTTGAAGGTCCTCCGCACGGTCGCCGACGTCCGCGCGTGGCGCAGTGCCGCGGGCCGCGTCGGCTTCGTGCCCACGATGGGCGCGCTGCACGCCGGCCACATGTCGCTCGTGGAGCGCGCGGTCCGTGAGACCGACGCGGCGATCGCGTCGATCTTCGTCAACCCGACACAGTTCGGTCCGAACGAGGACTATTCCGCGTATCCGCGGCGCGAGGCGGATGACGTCGCGCTGCTCGAGAAGCACGGCTGCGCCGTGGCGTTCGTGCCCCCGGTCGCCGAGATCTACCCGCCAGGCGACGCCACGCGCGTGACGCCCGGCTCGATCGCCGCTCCGCTCGAGGGCGCCGCGCGGCCCGGACACTTCGTCGGTGTCGCGACAGTCGTTGCGAAGCTCCTCGCGATCGTGCGACCCGACGTAGCGTTCTTCGGACAGAAGGATTTCCAGCAGCTTCGCGTGCTGCAGACGATCGCACGCGACCTTCGTCTCGGCGCGGACATCGTCGGGTCCGCGACGGTCCGCGAGCCCGACGGCCTTGCGCTGTCGTCGCGCAACGCATACCTGACGCCGGATGAGCGGCGCGACGCGGTCGCACTCTCGCGCGGCCTGTTCGCGGCACGCGAGCTCTGGGAGCGCGGCGAGCGCGACCCGCGCGTGCTGCGCGACCGCGTTGGCGAGCTCGCGCAGAGCGGCAACGTCGCACTGGAGTACGTGTCGGTCGCGGATCCGCTCACCCTCGCGGAGCTCGACGC
The DNA here is from genome assembly GCA_035255665.1 of Candidatus Limnocylindria bacterium. Lineage (GTDB taxonomy): Bacteria > Chloroflexota > Limnocylindria > P2-11E > P2-11E > CF-39. The sequence goes on along the minus strand of DATEZK010000365.1, from coordinate 3,964 downwards.
ACCCGCCGCTGCGGCTGTGATCTCGCTCGCGGCGCGTGTGGGCAGGGCGCGGCTCATCGACAATGTGCTGCTCGGCATGAAGATCGAGGAGATCGCGTGAGCACGCTCACCGAAGAGACGACGACGGTCCCCACCGGACCGGCCGTCGAAGAGCTCTCGCTCCGCGAAGGTCGCGGCCAGGCGCTCCTCGGCACGCTCACAGCGGCCCACTTCTCGCACCACGTGACCAACTCGCTGCTGAACCCACTGCTCCCGTCCATCCGAGATGCCTTCGCCTTGAGCTACGCGCAGAGCGGTCTCGCGGTATCCGCGTTCGCCCTTTCGGCGGGTCTCGCGAACGCGCCGTGGGGGGTGCTCGCCGACCGCGTCGGCTCGCGGACCGTCATCGTGCTCGGCCTCATCCTGATGGGCGTCGTCAGCGTCGCGCTCGCGACGGCCGGCGAGTACTGGCAGCTGCTCGCGTTCCTCGTCCTCATGGGGATCGTCTCGGGGTCGTACCACGCGCCGGCGGCCGCGCTCATCGCGCGGACGTTCTCACCGAGGGTCCGCGGGGCGGTCATGGGGATGCACATCACCGGCGGGCACTTCTCGTTCTTCGCGGCGCCGGCGCTCGCGGGGTATCTCGTGTTCGCGAGCGGCACCTGGAGCACGCCGTATCTCGCGTTCGCCGTCGCGCCGATCGTGTTCGGCACGCTCCTCTGGTTCGTCGCACCGCGTGTGCAGGAGCAGACCGCTCCCGGCGATCGCTTCGCAGCGTTCCGCGAGATCGCGAACGTGTTCCGCGAGGTGGGCCCGATCGTGTCGCTGTCGGTCGTCTTCCAGTTCGGACTTGCGGCAGTCCTCGCGTTCCTGGCCCTCTACTTCGTGGACGTGCGCGGCATCTCGCCCGCGATCGCCGCCGTGCTGTTCGGCGTTCCCCAGCTGGTGGGGATCGTCGGCTCGCCCGCCGGCGGCTGGCTCTCGGATCACCTTGGCCGCAGGACGGTGATCCTCGGAGCGCTGACACTGCTCGGTCCCACGATCTTCGCGATCACCGTCGTACCGAACGAGGCGCTGGTCATCGTGCTCGTCCTGTTCGGACTGCTCTGGGCGATGCGCTCGACGGTCACGGAGACGCTCGTCATGGACAGCGCTCCGCCCGGGCGCAGAGCGACGGTGCTCGGCGCGTTCTATCTGGTGAACGCCGAGATCGGCGGCCTGGGCGCGCCGCTCTTCGGTGTGCTCGCGCAAGGCGTTGGGCTCGCGACGGCCTTCGCGTGGATCGGCATCGCGTTCGCACTGCTGTCGGTCGTCGTTCTGGTGGTCGGCCGCCGCTTGTAGAGGCGACTGGCCCGAACCTCTGGTGCGGTCAACAGGTATCTCTGGTCAGCGTAGGTTGCATGGAGAGGGAGTTCGCTCCGGTCTCCGGCCCGGCGGAGGACCGTCCGACGCGGCGGCGTGCGCATCTTCGGTCGACCGGAGGTCCGCATGCCATCACGCATCGCGCTCGCTCTCGCGGCGACCATTGCCCTTGTCTCCTGCGCCGCTCCCGCGGCATCGCCGCCCGCTCCAACAGCGGCATCGTCGTTACCCGCCACACCGCCGGCGAGCGCGAGCGCGCTCCCGTCCGGCGCACGCCGCTTCGCGATCGTTGCGGAGCGTTCGGTCGCGACCATCCGGGTGCGCGAGCAGGTCGCGGCCATCCCGGCCCCCGGTGACGCGGTCCTGACGACCCGCGCATTCAGCGGGAGCGTGGTCCTCCTGCCCGATGGCAGCTTTGCGAGCGGATCCGCGTTCGCGGCGGACCTCGACACGCTCAAGAGTGACGAGCCGCTGCGTGACGAGTGGATCAAGTTCAACACGCTCAACACGCGCGTCTACCCGCGGGCCGAGTTCACGCTCGAGCGCGTGACTGGGATACCCATGCCGATCGCGGCACAGGGTGAGTGGGCCGGCACGCTCGAGGGCACGATGAAGATCCATGGCGTGGAGCGCCGCGTGTCATGGCCCGTTCAGGTCTCGCGATCCAGCGGCGAGGTCCGCGTGCGCGGCGCGACCGCGTTCCGTTTCGGTGACTACGGCATGGCCGTGCCCGCGAACCGCCTCATCCTGTCGGTCGTCGACGATGTGCGCCTTGAGATCGACCTCGTCGCGCGGGACGCCTAGGCGGCGGCCGGCTCCAGCGCCCTCACGAGCACCGTCATCGCCTGATTCAGTGGCGCCGATACTCCGCGGCGCTCGCCTTCGCGCTGGACCGCGCCGCAGATCGCATCCACCTCGGTCGGGCGACCGGCCTGCACGTCCTGCAGCATCGATGAGCGATTCGCGCCGGTGAGCGCCGCCATTTCGCGCCACCAGCCCCGCGCTTCGTCCTCGCTCATGGCGACACCCGTGGCCGTCGCGACGCGCGCGACCTCCGCCGCAAGACCGTCGGCGACGCGCGACGTTGCGACGTCCGCGAGAAGCTCCGCGTTCGTGTAGCCGAACAGTGCGGTCGTCGGATTCACCGCCGCGTTCGTCACGAGCTTGCGCCACACCGAGGGCCACGCATCGTCGACCACGCTGACGGTCATACCGCCAGCCTTGAGCCGCGCGGCAAGCGACTCGAGTGCGCCCGCCGACGCGGCGGCCATCGGCCGCCCAAGCTCGACGCGGCCCGGCCCGGTCGCGTGGAGCACTCCGTCCTCGAGACGCGCGCCAACGTAGATCACGCCGACTGCGGTCCGCGGCTCACCGACAGCCGCCGCGATCGTCTCGAAATTGCCGAGGCCGTTCTGGATCGTGAGCGCAACGCCGTCGCGCGCAACGATGCGTGCCGCGACCTCCGCCGCCCACGCCGTCCCATGCGTCTTCACGCAGATCACCGCCGCTGCGACAGGCGGCTCGTTCGGACGGAGTGGAGAGCGCGTCCGGTCGACACGCACCAACGCGACGTTACCGGCGAGCGCTCTCTCGACAACGTGACCGATCGCGCCCATGCCGATGATCGCGACGCGCGGTCGGTTCAGATCGCCGATGCCTTAGACCGCCTTGGGTCGTGCGACGTTCTGCCGGAGCGCGGCGAGCTCGCTCTCCTTCATGGTGAAGCTGTGCTCCGCGTCGGGGAAGCGCCCCTCGCGCACCTCGCCGTCGAACGCGCGCAGCGCGTCGACCACCGCGGTGCCGATCTCCCCGTAGCGCTTGGCGAACTTCGGCTTGAAATCGCCGTACAGGCCGAGCACGTCGTGCAGCACGAGGACCTGCCCGTCGCAGTCGATGCCCGCGCCGATGCCGATGGTCGGGATGGAAAGCCGCTCGGTGACCATCGCGGCGACCGGCGCCGGGATCGATTCGAGCACGATCGAGAAGGCACCGGCCTCCTCGAGCGCGACGGCGTTGTCGATGAGCGCGCGCGCGGCGCGTGCGCTCTTTGCCTGCGTCTTGAAGCCGCCGAACTGCGCGACCCGCTGCGGCGTGAGACCGACGTGCGCCATCACGGCGATGCCGTTGTCGACCAGCGCCTTCACGAGCGGCACGGTCTCGTGTCCGCCCTCGAGCTTCACCGCATCCATGCCCGCCTCCTTGAGGAAGCGCGCGGCGTTGCGGAGCGCGTCGTCCGGACCCGTCTGGTACGAGCCGAACGGCATGTCGCCGATGAGCAGCGGTCGCGACGCGCCACGCGACACGGCCGCAGCGTGCCGGACCATGTCGTCCATCGTGACCGGCACGGTGTTCGGGTAGCCGAGCACGACCATGCCCAGCGAATCGCCGACGAGGATGACGTCGATGCCGGCCGCTTCGACCAGTCGCGCGAATGCGGCGTCGTAGGCGGTCATCATCGTGATGCGCTTGCCGTCGCGCTTCATGGCGACGACGTCTGGGACGGTGACCTTCTTAGCGATGTCCATTTGAACCTCCGTCCAGGCCGGCTAAGCCGGTCCCGGCGTCTATAGCAATCCTACCGCGACGTCCGCTAGGCCGACACCGTTTCTCCCCGGAACGCGCG
>DATEZK010000364.1:0-4395 GCA_035255665.1 Candidatus Limnocylindria bacterium | reverse complement strand
GCGCGTGCTCATCGGTACGTGCTCGTGGACCGATCCGACTCTTTTGGAATCGGGTTGGTATCCCGACAACATCGCCAAAAAGGCCGACGAGCGCCTTCGGTTCTATGCCGAGCGTTTCAGTCTCGTCGAGAACGACGCGTCGTATTACGCGCTCCCCGACCAAAAGCAGGCGAAGCTCTGGGTCGAGCGCACGCCGGACGACTTCACGATGAACTTCAAGGCTTTCGCGACCATCACGACGCATCCGACCGACCCGAAGAGACTTCCGAAAGAGCTGCGCGAGTCGCTTCCGGCGGAGATCCAAGAAAAGCGGCGTGTCTACCCGAAGGACTTGCCCAAGGAGCTGATCGACGAGATCCACGCGCGGTTCTGGGTCGCCCTCGAACCGCTGCGGAAGGCGGGCAAGCTCGGCGCCATCCTGCTGCAGTACCCGGACTGGTTCACGATCACGGGCCAGAACAAGAGAGAGATCCTTCGCGCTCGCGAGCTGCTTCCCGACGACCGGCTCGCGGTCGAGTTCCGCAATCGACTGTGGATGGAAGAGCGAAACCGCGACGAGACGCTCGCGTTTCTGCGCGACAACGGGCTTACGTACGTCGCGGTCGACGAGCCGCAGGGCTTTCCGTCGAGCATCCCACCGGTCGACGCAGTGACCGCCCCACTTGCCGTCGTGCGCTTCCACGGCCGCAACGCCGAGAACTGGAAGAAACCGGGACTGACCGCCGCCGAGCGCTTCGACTACTCCTATAAGAAGAGCGAGCTCGAGGAGTGGCTACCGAAGATCAGGCGGATGGAGGAGGCGTCCGAAGAGATCCATCTGCTGATGAACAACTGCTACGGCGACAAAGCGGTGAACAACGCGCGCGAGCTCTCTGAGTTGCTCGCTCGCGCTTAGCGGTAACGTAGCCGCGGTGCCGAACCGCCCGCTTTCGGACTTTCATCCGCGCGAACGGCTCGCGGGTGTCCCACACACAACACGCCGCTTCGCTTGCCGCTCCGCGCTCGCGCTGTCGCCTGACGGTCGCACGCTCGCGGTCGTATCCGATCAGGGCGCCGGCACCTACGAGGCGTGGACGCTGCCGGCCACCGGCGGCACCGCGCAGCGCGCGGTCACCGTGCCCGAGCACGCCGTACGCAGCCTCTGCTGGAGCGCGAGCGGCGAGCTGCTCGCGGCTGCGGATCGCGGCGGCACCGAGCTACATCAGCTCTACGTGCGTCATCCCGACGGACCGGTCGCGCCCGTGTCCGTCGATCCCGAGGGCAAGGTGCAGCGCCTCCTGTCGTGGAACGCGGCCTCGCCCGACGGACGGCGCGTCGCGTTCTCGAGCAACGCGCGCGCCGCGACCGACATGGACATCGTCGTCGCCGACCTCGATACCGGTGCCGAGCGCCAGCTCATAACCGGCGCGGCGTGGCATGTCGCCGGGGGTTGGTCGCCCGACGGCTCTCGCCTGCTCGTCATGCGCGTCCTCGACAACACCAACCAGGAGCTGCTCGTCGTCGATCCGCGCACGGGCGAGACGCGAGAGATCGCGAAGCACGAGGAGAACGTCCAGCACATCCCGGCGGGTTGGCTCGGCGACGGGCGCGTGCTCGAGATCACGGACAAGGACAGCGAGCATCTCTGGCTCGCGGCCCTCGATCCTGCGACCGGCCGACGTGAAGCGGTCGATGATCCCAGGTGGGACGTCGAGCTCGCGGCGTCATCCGTCGATGGGCGCGTACAGATCTGGTCGGTCAACGAGGATGGGTATTCGCGTCTGCGCTGGCGGGACAGCGGCGGTCGCATGCGCGAGCGCGACCTGCGCGGCGTCTGCGAAGACCTGGTCCTGAGCGCGGACGGAACGCGCGCCGCGTTCGGGCGGCTCTCCTCCACCGAGCCGTGGCAGGTCTGGACACTCGACATCGCGACCGGCGAAGCGCTCGTCGCGCTGACGACGACGTTCGGCGTGCCGACGAGCGAGCTGGTGGAGCCCGAGCTCGTGCGCATCCCCGCGGCGGACGGCGACATTCCCTGCTTCGTGTATCGCCCGCGCGGCGCCCGTGGACCGGTGCCAGCGGTGCTCTACCCACACGGGGGTCCCGAGGGGCAGTCGCGGCCGGCCTTCTCGGCTCATCTCAATCATCTCGGTGCGATCGTCCATCGCGGCATCGCGCTCGTCGTGCCGAACATCCACGGATCGACCGGTTACGGTCGCGCGTGGCAGGTCGCGATCCACAAGGACTGGGGCGGGATCGATCTCCGCGATCTCCGCGCGGTCTCGCAGTGGATGACGAAGCAGCCTGACTTCGATCAGAAACGGCTCGCTGTCTACGGCGGGTCGTACGGTGGCTTCGCGACGCTCCTGTGCGTCACGCGCATCCCTGAGCTGTGGCGCTGCGCGGTCGACGTCTTCGGGGTCGCGAACCTCATCACGATGATCGAGAACGCGCAGCCGAACTGGCGCCGCTTCCTGGCGCGCTGGATCGGCGACGTGGAGCGTGACCGCGCGAAGCTCGTCGAGCGCTCGCCGATCACGCACATCGAGAACGTTCGCTGTCCGATGCTGATCCTCCAGGGCGAGAACGATCCGCGCGTCCCGCAGGAGGAGTCGGACCAGGTCGTTGAGCGCCTCCGCGCGCTGGGCCGTCGCGTCGAGTACGTCGTCTATCCCGGCGAGGGTCATGGGTTCACAAAGCGCGCGAACGCCGAGGACGCCTACGGCCGGATCGTGGACTTCCTGTCGAAGGAGCTGCTCGGATGAGCCGGCGCCTCGCGCGGCTCTTCTTCTTCACAGCCGCGACGGCTTTGGCAAGTGCGCTCCTCGTCGCGGTCGCGTTCGCGCTCGGTCCCCAGACGCTTCCCGGTCGGTCACCGGACGAGATCGCCCTCATCCGTCTCGAGGCGCTTCAGTCGAATGTCGTGGTGCGACTCGAGGTCAAGGAGCTCTCTGGTCTCGACCGGCTGGCGAATGAGGAACGGGAACGGAAGCACATGACGCTATGGGACCGTGCTCACGCCCGCGGGGCATGCCAGTCCTTCTTACCAACGTCGGCGATGGCGTGCGCGGGTTCTTGGGCGTCGACCCTCGAACGGGCTGTGAGCTAGAGGACAAAACCGGTGGACACCGGTTCATCGACGCGGTCGCGTTCATCGATGTTTGTCATGGAACTGCTTATGACCTGAGTGGTCGACCCACTCGTGGTCCCGGAATGTGGTTCCTCGACGAGCTCGTGCTTCATGTGCGCGCCGGGGTCGTTTATGCCGAGACACGTCACATCGTTGCTGGCGGTGTGGCGGCGCGCTAGTTAGGGGTCGGTAGCCATCCCGCACGTTGAAGGATGTCGCGGGCGATGGTCGGTGGGTCGCGGTCCTCCGTGTCGACCAGCATGTGCTCGACGGGTTGCTCCTCCATCAACGCTGCGAGTTCCACCGCGCGGTTGAGATCCCATTCCATCCCGGTGCCGTGGCTGCGTTTGCGCACACGCGCTCGCAGCGTCTCTGGTGTCGCTCGCAGGCGCACCACGAGGATGTCGGCGCCGGGCACGGCCTCGCGGAAACGATCGAGGTCGGAGCGTTTTTCGATGACGCACGCGATGAGCAAGCGACGCGCGCCGGCCGCCTGGTAGTTCTTCCAGACCGCAGCCAGGTTCGTGAGGCCGAGCTTGGTGCCCCAGCGGTCGTCGTTCGCTTGGCGTGGGTAGCCCGCTCTAAGCCGATCAAGATCGATGGTTGCGTGAGGGACCGCGGCGTCGCGAAGCGCGTATCCCATCTCATCGGCGACGGTGGTCTTCCCGACACCGACGGGGCCGGTGACGATGATCGTTGGCACGTTCACGGGGGGACGGTACCCCCGGCCGGCACGAGGCGGCGCCGCTCAGACCGTGGCTCACGCAACGCCATGCCGCTCTAGTTAGTGCGCAACGTGCTCCCGAGCAGGATGCCGTTCGCCCAGTACGCACTTGTCGCACCGGCCGGAAGGATGTCGTAGGTCGCGCCGCCCATGTATCGCACGCGCTCAGCGCTCACGACGCGCGCGCCGTCCAGATCGTCTCCCGCCGAGAGGTCGGCGATGCGGCGTCCGTCCGCGGTCGGATGGCCGGGGGACACGAGCACGACGCGTCCGTCATCGAGCGTCATGCGAACGACCTGGTGTGTTGCCGGCACCGGCATGTTGCCAATCGCGATGAGCGGCGCGGCAACACGGTCGCCTCGCTCGTCGGTCGTCCACACGATGTCGCCGACGCGCAGATCCTCGACCTTTGTCTCGCCACTCGGCGTTGCGATGCGCGTTCCGAGCGCCAGGCAGATCGGGCAAGGCGGCGGCCCGGAGGCGGTGCGAGTGAGAACGACGACCTTGCCGTCTGCGAAGGCGCGTCCGACGACGTGCTCGCCAAGGCTGGCCGGGCGCTGCG
>DATEZK010000363.1:0-4335 GCA_035255665.1 Candidatus Limnocylindria bacterium | reverse complement strand
CTCTTCGCCTTCACCGTGCGCAAGCGACTTGCGTTGGTCGGGACCGTCACGTGCGCCGCGCTCGCCGCCGCCATCGCGGTCGTGGTGGTCATGCCCGCGGACGCCTCCGGTGAGGTGCTCGATCTCACCTGGCGCATGTCGGAGCTCGGACGGCTCGCTGCGGTCGTGCTGCTCGGCACGCTCGCTCTCCTGGTGCTCGCGGTGTGGATCGATCAGCCTGCGTACAACTTCTTCCCCACCGCGCTCGTCATCGCTGCCGTCGTGCTCGCGGTCCTGGTGCTGACGACACCGATAGCGATCTACGCCGCGCTCCTTCTGGGTCTGCTCGTGCCGGTCGGCTCGTTCACGTTCCAGGTGCATCGCAATCGGAGCGCCGAGGCCGCCTACCGACACTTCAGCTTCGTCGCCCTCGGCGGATGCCTCGGCTTGTCGGCCCTCGCGTTATCGGCCAGTCTGGGACGCGAGCAACCGCCCACGACGTTCGTGCTGCTCGTCGTGATCCTGGTCGTCGCCTTCGCGCTCAAGCTCGCCGCGATCCCGTTCCATACCCACGCCGCGCTGCTCGCATCAGAGGTCCCCGCGTCGGCGCTCGCCCTGTACTTCGGCGTACTCGTGCCGACGACGTTCATCGCGTTCGCGGAGATCCTCGTCCTCTCCGGCCTGCTGCCCGCGATCGTGGAGATCGGAAAAGTGCAGGACCTGCTCCTTTCGCTGGGCCTCGTCTCGGCGCTCGGTGGCGCGTTCCTCGCGACCGGGTCCAGCGAGCTGCGGCGCGTCGCCGTCTATTCCGTCATCGCGAACCTCGGGCAGTCGCTGATCGGCATCGCCACGCTCTCCGGTCCGGGGATCATCGGCGCGATGTCGATCGCGCTCGTCACAGGCCTGGCCGCAACGCAACAGCTGCTCGCGGCCGGAACCCTGGAACGCCGCGCGGGCGCGGACCGCCCGAGCGCGACGACGGCGCCGCTCGCTGCGCTCGCCTTCGTGGTGGGCGGCTTCGCGATGATCGGCGCGCCTCCGCTCGTCGCATTCCCGGGACACTTCTTCGTCGAGCTCATCGCGTATTCGTACTCGGGCCTGTTGGGAACGGCGCTCGTCATCGCGACGCTCGGTGTGATGCTGGCGCAGCTGCGCGCGGCGATGGCGATCTTCCGGACCGCACCCGACCGTTGGCGCATCGAACAGCGGCCGATCGCAGGGATCGTGGGTGGTGTTGTGTTCCTGGCCCTGCTCCTCGGCGGCGTGCAGCCCGACGGTTTCCTACGACCGATCGCCGCGTTCGCGGACGAGTTCCTGCGCGCGCTGCATCCGCTCTAGCTCGAGACAGCCGCTTGCGGCTGCTGCTTAGCATCGCATCTGGACGTGCCAGGACGCCTCAGTTTGTACGACGACCGCGCGAAGCGTGTACTCGCACTCGCACAGGACGAGGCGTGGCGCTTTCATCAACCGGCGATAGCTCCGGAACACCTGCTCCTTGCCGTGATTCGCGCGGGTACCGGCGACCGTCCGGGGTCGGGTTCAGTCGGAGACGCCCTGAACTCGCTTGGTCTCAGTCTTAGCAGGGCGCGTCAGGAACTGGAGTCGTTGGGCGGTCGCGGCGATGTCGAGCCTCAACGCGATGAGGAGCGGGTCGTGGAGTTCACCCCCGAGGGAAACCGGGTCATCGATGACCTAGCGCCCGCTGAGGCGAAGTCGCTGAACGCCGAGAAGGTCACCGATAGACATGTTCTGCTCGCAGTGCTTCGCGAGCCGGGTAAAGCCGGAGCCATGCTTCAGTCCCTTGGGTTGTCCACCGACGTGGTGAGGCAGAAGGTCCTGGGCCGCCAGTAGGTCCGGGTCAGCGCGAGCCGAAGAGCGAGAGCGGATCGATCGGCTGACCTCCGCGACTGACCGAGAAATGGAGGTGCGGGCCGGTCGTGATGCCGGTGAGTCCCACGAAGCCGATGACCTGGTTCGCTTTGACCGAGTCGCCGATGCGCACCGGCGGCCGCGCGAACGTGTCGTCGAGGTGCGCGTACACGGAGACCAGGCCACCCGCGTGCGCCACGATGACGACCATCGCGCCGTCTGAGAGGTGGCCGACGAACGTCACGCGGCCCTCCGCGGCGGCCACGACCGGCTGACCGAGGCGCGCCGCGAAGTCGATGGCATCGTGGAAGTGCGCGTACTGAACGCCCTGATAGACGCGCGGCGGCTCGAGGGCGAAGGTGGTCGGCCCGAAGGGCTGGGTGATCGTGCCGCGCACCGGGAGCGACCACGCCGATGGCGCGGCACCATCGCCCGCCATCGCGTTCGCCACGAGCTGCGCGAGAACGGTCTGCGCCGCGGCGGCGTCGCGCGTGAGCGCTTCGAGAACGGCGACCTCGGCGGCACGCTTCTCACCTTCGCCCTTCTCGGCGGCGGCCGCGATCGTTCGGGCACGGTCACGCAGGCGGCTCAGCTGTCCCTGCTTGGCGCCAGCGGCTGCCTGCGCCTCGGCGAGCTGCGCCGCGCGCTCGGAGAGACGCCCGTGCGCGTCGCGCAGCGACGCGTCGATCGAGAGGAGTTCCCGGTAGGCCTCGATCTGCGCATCGCTCAGCGACGCGAGGGACGGCGTGGCGGTCGCGGCGGCCAGGCGGAACGCGTCGCGCGTGAGGCGCTCGCGGATGCCGCGCCGATCGGCCGCCTGCGTCTCGAGCGCGGCGATGTCGCTCCCGACCGCCTCCAGGTCCTTTCCAACGCGCGCGATCTCGGCGTTGAGCGCGGCGAGCTCGTCCCGCGCGACCAGGGCCTGCGCTTCGATGATCTGCTTCAGTGACTTCGCGTTCGCGAGCAGCTCGGCGTCACGCGCCCGCGCGGCTTCGAGCTCCTCCGGCGACGGCGTCGCTTCGGGCGCCGGGGATGTCGACGGCGCGGGCGACGCCGAGGGCGAGGCGCTGGGTGAGCCGGGCGAAGCGCTCGGCGAGGCAGACCCGGCGGGGGACGCCGATGGGCCGGCTGAAGGACTAACCGACGGACTCGCCGACGGACTGGCTGAAGGCGACGTCACTGGGCTTGTCGCCGGAGACGGCGACGCGGTAGCGCGCGGGGTCGGGCTCGCCGGCGGCGAGGGCGGTGGCGGAGACGGCGTGGGCGTCGGATCCGCAGCGTTCGCGGACGCCGGGAAGAGCGCGAGCAGCGCGAAGCCCAGGACGATGCCGCGAAGCGTGCGGAGCATTCGCCAGAGAGAGTGCCCTAGAGCGCTGATACAGCGGACGCAAGTCCACCCAGCGGACGAGCGCGCGGCTAGCGGCGGCTCGGTTCCTCGATCTCCCAGCCGTCGACGCGCAGGCGCTCGCGCTCCTTATCGAGGTCCTTGTACCGGCCGATCTCGACCCAGGGCATGTCGTCGATCGGTGTGCCCGGATTGATGCGCTGCATCACGCGGTTATCGGCGCGAAGCTCGCGAACGACAAGCTGGCGCTCGCCGTGACCGACACGCAGAAGAAGTGATGCCCGAAGCAGCGTTGCCATCCCCCACCCCCAAGCGATGCCGTTAGAACGTGAAGCGAGTTCCCGAGGTGTTGAAGTGTTTCACATCGAAGGCGATGATCTTCGAGGGCGTCGCGCGGAACACCGGGCCCTTCTCGTATTTGTCCGCTTTGGGCCGGTAATCGAAAGTCCGACCGTATTTGGTTGCGTACTGGCTCGCGATGCGCTTCGCGACATCTGGCTCGACGCCGCGCGCTAGGGCGACCGTGCCCTGACCGAACAGAGCGCGCGTTCCGGTCTGCGTCCCGAACGCGACGCGCGGATCCCGAGCCAGGTTCTGCGCCCAGTGCGTGCGCTCGCTTCCCTCGAAGTACAGGTGGTCGTCGACCCAGGCTCCCCACTGCTGCACGAGATGCGGACGTCCGTCAGCATCGGTCGTCGAGATCCAGTAATACCGACCGCCGCGAAGGATCTTCTCGACGTCGCTCCAGGCGAGCATGCCTTTCGGGGCACGCGTGATGTAGCCCTTCGGCAGCTGCGGCCGGTCGCGCTTGGGCGCTGTTATGCCTTGTCCTCGGTCATCCAGCGCTCCACATCGCGCGTGTACTCGACGACGCCGTCGGCGAACCACAGCGCGATCTCGCTTTTCGCGGTCTCCGGCGCGTCGCTCGCGTGCACCAGGTTCCGGAGCCCGACGAGGGCGTAGTCGCCGCGGATCGTCCCGGGCACCGCCTCATGCGGCCGCGTCGCGCCGACCATCGCCCGAACGACCGCGATCGCGTTCGGGCCCTCGAGAACGATCGCCACTACCGGCGACGAGCTGATGACCTTCACCAGGTCGTCGTAGAAGAATTTCCCCTTGTGCACCGCGTAATGCTTCTCGGC
>DATEZK010000362.1:0-2505 GCA_035255665.1 Candidatus Limnocylindria bacterium | reverse complement strand
ATCACCGCGGCGAAGGCCACCGCCGAGCAGCTCATCCAGGCTCGGGAAGCCGGTGGGAATGCCGTCGGGTGGCGGCGCGCCATCCGCGACGGCATCCACGCGTTCCATGAGACGGGAGAGTGGCGAGATGTCGGCGCGTCGCGGCATGGCGGGAAGATAGGTCGCGTCGTCGGACCGGAGCAAGCATGGACGAGCGCATGGTCGCGCCGCCGCCCGACGTCAGCTCTCGCCCAGACGCGCGACGAGGTCGGCGATCTCCGCGCGCGACGCGGGGTCGAGCATCGGCCTCGCAATCTCGGCGAACGATGTGAGCGCCTCGGCGACCGCCGTGCGATGCGTGCCTTCTGTTGCGTCGACGAGACGGGCGAGCGGAATTCGCGTCGCTGCCGGCAGGGTCAACGTCGAGAGCCATACGCGTGCGCCCAGCCCTCGCGTCCGACGCGCCGCCGCACTGAGAGGGCAGGATGCCAGCGTCCCTTCGGCGAGCCTCGCCGCCATGAGAGCGGCGAGCGCCATCTCGCGCTCTCCCCCGAGCGGCGCGCGTCCCGCGAGCTGGGCGAGCGCCCGGAATCGAAATACGGGCGCATCGAGCGAGAATGGAGGAGCGGCGGCGATCACACGCCCAATCTAGAAGCCGAGACCCTCGCCGCCAGCCACCTCACGTCGTTCCGTCACGACCGCTTGGTGACTTTGTCAATTCCGACCTCTACATTCAATCCCATGGCCCAACCACCGAAATCCGTGCTCTGGGTCGACGATGAAGCGGAGCTGCTGGAGTCGCACCGCATCTTCCTGCGCGACAAGGGCTACGAAGTCGACTGGGCCCAGAATGCCGACGACGCTGTCGAGATGCTTCGGCGTCGGCCGTACGACCTCATGATGCTCGACGAGCAGATGCCCGGAAAGCGGGGTCTCGAGGCGTACCGCGAGGTGCAGGAGTTTGCGCCCAACATGCCCGTCGTCATGGTCACCAAGAGCGAGGATGACGCGATCCTCCGCGAAGCGCTCGGCGCGAACGTTCGCGACTATCTCGTCAAGCCGATCAACCCGCGGCAGGTCCTCTCCGTGATCACCCGGATCCTCGACGGGCCGCGCATCCGGCAGCAGGCGATCGCCCGCTCGTTCGTCCAGCGCTTTCGCGCGATGGAGCTCGAGCGTGATCGCGAGCTCACCTGGCGCGGATGGATCGACCGCTTCTCCGAGCTGATGCGATGGGACGTGGACCTTGCCGCCGCGGGAGAGACCGGTCTTTACGAGTCTCTCCAGGCGCTGTACAGCGACATGCATCGGGAGTTCGCCCGCTTCATGCGCACCGAATACCCCGCCTGGCTGCGGAACCTCGAAGGGGATCGACCGCCGCTTTCGATCGACATCGTGAGCGAGTTCCTCCTGCCCATCCTGAATCAGCATCCCGCCGCCATCTTCGTCGTCGTGGACTGCCTGCGCCTCGACCAATGGATGGTGCTCGAGCCGCTCCTCGCGCCGATCTTCGACGTCGAAACGACACACTACTACTCGATCCTGCCGACCGCGACGCCGTACTCGCGGAACGCGCTGTTCAGCGGCCTCTTCCCCGGCGAGATCGCGGCGCGATTCCCCGACTGGTGGGGGGAGCGCGAGGACGAATCGCTCAACGCGCACGAGCGCGACCTTCTCGAAGCGCACATCACGGAGCAGCGTGGGACGACCCCGGTTCGCTACGACAAGATCTCGTCCGCCAACGATTCGGCGGATCTCGAGCGGCGCCTGTCCAGCTCGATCGCCGCGGAAGGAGTGAGCGCGTTCGTCTTCAACTTCGTCGACCTTCTCACCCACGGCCGGAGTGAGTCCGCCGTCCTCTCCGAGGTGGCGCGCGACGAGATCGCGCTCCGACAGATCACGCGGCAGTGGTTTCAGCGCTCGGGCTTGTTCACGCTGCTTCGCGAGGCGCAGCGCCGTCGCATTCACGTCCTCCTCACGACGGATCACGGCTCGATTCACTGTCAGTCGCCCGCGACGGTGTTTGCCAAGCGGGATGCGACGGCGAACCTCCGGTACAAGTTCGGCGAGGATTTGCGCGCCGAACGGCCGGAGCTCGCGCTGCTGTTCACGAACTCGGATGACTTGCGGCTGCCGCGCCGGGGGATGGGCGGCAACATCCTGCTCGCGACCGGCGACTCATTCTTCGTCTATCCCACGAAGCTGCGCGAGTACCAGACCCGGTATCGCGGGTCGTTCCTGCATGGCGGCGCAACGCCTGAGGAGATGATCCTGCCGATCGCGCTGCTCACGCCGCGTCGGTAACCCTGGTGGCGCGCGAGGACGTCTATCGGCGGCTGCTCCCGTTTCTGCGTCCGCATTGGTGGCGCATGGCGGGAACGATCTTCGCCAGTGTCGCCGCGGCCGGACTGGACGGGTTCGCGTTCGCGCTGCTCATCCCCTTCCTGAACGCGCTGTTCGGCTCCGAGCCGATTCCGGTGCAGGGTGGGTGGGTCACGGCGTTCCTGCGGCGAACGGTCGGCGATC
>DATEZK010000361.1:0-2986 GCA_035255665.1 Candidatus Limnocylindria bacterium | reverse complement strand
CGTCGCGGGTCATCGGCGCACCTCCCCGGTCGTAAAGGTTAGCGATGCTAGGCTCGGTCACGAGTGACCGGTTGCGGATGCCTGCTCCTCATCGCCGCGATCGTCGGTCTCATCGCTTTCATGATCTTCGGCTCGACGGATAGCGGCGAGCCCATCGAGACCGCGGCCGCGCTGCTCCTCCTGGTGCTGTTAGGACAGCGGGTGGCGTTCGTGCCACTGCGTCGCGTGCTCGTACGCGCGCGCGACGCGTAGGAGCAACCGCTCCCGCCACGGACCCGCGGCCAGTTGGAGCCCGATCGGGAGGCCCGCCTGCGTGAAGCCGCACGGGACCGAGATGGCCGGCAGACCGGTGAGGTTGAACGGCGACGTGTTCGCCGTGAGGCGCTGCGCGGCCGCGACGGCATCCTCACCATCGCGCGGCGGAGCGGCGATCAGGGTCGTCGGCGACAGGATGACGTCGTGATCGCGTAGCAGCGCGAGCCATTCGCGCCGCAGCTCGTCCCGGTCGCGCCGGGCCTGCGAGTAGTCCGTCCCGGTGAAGGTCTGGCCGGTGCGAAGGCGCGTCAGCACGTCGGCCCCGATATCCGCCGCGCGCTCGCGTAGATGCTCGCGGTGAACGGCTGCGGCGTCAGTCAGCAAGATGGCGCGCTGCGTCGGGGCGAGCAGCTCCACGCGAGGCAGCGCCATCTCCGTCACGGATGCGCCCAGGGAGGTGAGCACACGCGCGGCCTCGCGCACCGCGGCGTCGACCTCGGGGTCGACCTCATCGAAGAAGTGATTGGTCGGAACGACGATGCGCACGTCCTTCACGCCATCCTCGATGCCACTCGTGTAGTCATCGATCGGCGTTTCTGACGACGATGGGTCCAGCGGGTCGTTGCCGGCGATCGCGTTGAGCGAGAGCGCGAGATCGGCGACCGTACGTGCAAGCGGTCCGGCGTGGTCGAGCGTCCACGACAGCGGGATCACGCCGCGCAGGCTCACGCGGGCATAGGTCGGTTTGAGTCCCGCAACGCCGCAGAGCGACGCAGGGATGCGGATCGAGCCACCCGTGTCGCTTCCGAGGGACATGAAACAGAGGCCGGAGGCGACGGCGACCGCGCTGCCACCACTCGAGCCACCGGGAATTCGTGTGGTGTCCCAGGGATTGCACGCGGGACCGAAGTGCGGGTTCTGGTTCGTGACACCGAGCGCCCACTCATGAAGGTTGAGCTTCCCGAGGAACACCGCGCCAGCCGTGCGCAGCTTCTCGACGACCGTGCAGTCCCGCTCGGGAACGCGGTCGCCGTAAATGCGCGACCCAGCCGTCGTCCGTACGCCGGCGGTGTCGTACAGATCCTTCAGCGCGATGGGGATCCCATGCAGGGGGCCGTGATCGACGCCGTTCGCGAGGTCGGCGTCGGCGCGCTTCGCCTCGTCGAGCGCGCTGTCGGCGGTGAGTGTGATGAACGCGCCGAGGTCGCGGTCGTGTCGCGCGATCCGATCGAGGCACGCGCGCACGAGATCGACCGAGGATGCGCGACGCGAGTGGATCAGCTCGGAGGCGGCTTGCAGCGGCAGCAGCGCGACGTCGCTCACGGCGCTGAATGGTATGAGCGCCGCGGCTATATCGTGACTTGCGGTGGATGATCGCTCCTTCGTGCGCTTTGGCGGCCTCGCCGCGATCCTGCTCGCGCTGACGTCATGGGCCGCCGTGCTCGCGTACGCCGCTCTCGTGGAGCCGGGCGATGCGCGCCTCGGCTTGCAGATCGTCCATTTCCTGTATGCGCTCATCGCCTTTTGGGCACTGTTCGCCATCGTCGCCGTGTACTACCGCGTGCGCTCCGTAGGCGAGGCGTGGGCATTCTTTGCGACGCTGGTCGGCATCGCGGCCGCCGTGGGCACCATGGTCGCCGCGATGTATGAGGTCGCGAATCTGCGACTTGCTCCGGTGACCGCAGCGCCATCGCCCACGAATCCGCTTGGTGTGATGACCTTCGGACTCACCGGCCTGTGGTTCCTCATCGCGAACCGCTTGCTGTGGCGAACGACCACCCCACGCGTGCTCGTCGTGCTGGGCTTCGTCAACGCAGCTGCCCTCTTCTGGGGCTTTCTCGCGGGGTTGTCCGAGAACGGTGGTGTCGTGTATCTGGCATCGCTCTTCGCGGGCGCCATCGGTGGCCCGATCTACTGGCTCTGGCTCGGGCGGCAGCTGCGACGCGACGTCTAGCGCATGGGGTCGATCGCGCGGCTTGCCTTCCTGGCGCTTCTGCTCCTGGTCGTGATCGTTGTCGCGCGCGGATGCGTGCCATCGCGCGTCGTGCTTCCGTCCGCCACCCCGAGCGCGTCTCCCGCGAGCGCGACACCGACTCGCTCGGTCTCGCCGCGACCGTCCGCGAGCGGCACGGCGACGATCGCGCCGCAAACGGCCTTCACCCTCGTCATTACCGACGCCGAGCTCACGAAGGCCGCGGCCTCATCGTTCCCGCAGACCGTGAGCGGTGTGACCGTGCGCGATCCCGTGGTACGCACGACGACGAGGGGCGTGCGGCTCACCGCGTCCGCTCGCGTGTTCTTCGGCACGACCGAGTTCGTCATGACCGGAACGCCCTATGCGAGCGCGGGACGCGTCGCGGTGCGTGTGGACTCGATAACGCTCGGCGGTCTCGGTCTACCGGACTCCGTTAGGGCGCAGGCGGCGACGTCGGTGGAGACTGCCATCGGCGGACTGGTGCCCTCGACGGTGCTCGTTCAGAACGTCACGCTCGGTGAAGGCAGCGTCACGATCGAGGGCGTGACGCAGCGCTAGCGCGAAAGCGGGTCGATGAGCTGGCCGAAGAGCTTCGCTTCCCAGTGGACATGCGGGCCTGTCGTCACGCCCGTCATGCCGACGATCGCGACCGGCTGGCCGCGAACGACACGCTGCCCGAGAAAGACCAGTGGGCCGGCGATGTGGAAGTAGCAGCTCTCCAGCCCGCCTCCGTGTGACACGCACACACCCTGTCCG
>DATEZK010000360.1:0-2886 GCA_035255665.1 Candidatus Limnocylindria bacterium | reverse complement strand
CGCAAGTACCTCTTCAATCTGTGGGGACCGGGAAAGTGAGCTGAGATGGCGAGCGTTTCGTTCGAGACGGTACGGAAGGTCTTCGGCAAGACAACGGCGCTGAAGGACATCGACCTGCTCATCCGCGACGGCGAGTTCATGGTCCTGCTCGGGCCGTCCGGTTGCGGGAAGACCACGCTGCTGCGCTGCCTCGCCGGTCTGGAGCGCATCGACGGCGGCACGGTGCGGATCGGCGAGCGCGAGGTCTCGGATCTCCCGCCGCGCGATCGCCACATCGCGATGGTGTTCCAGTCGTACGCGGTCTTCCCGCACATGAAGGTGTACGACAACATCGCGTTCGGCCTGCGCATGCGCAAGAAGACGAAGACCGAGATCGAGAAGCGGGTCAAGGAGGGCGCGGCGCTGCTGCAGCTCGAGCCGTACCTCGACCGCTATCCAGCGCAGCTCTCGGGCGGTCAGCGGCAGCGCGTCGCGGTCGCGCGCGCGATCGTGACCGACGCGCCGGTGCTGCTCATGGACGAACCCCTTTCCAACCTGGACGCGCTCCTGCGCCTGCACGCGCGCGCGGAGCTCAAGCGCCTGCACACCGACGTGAAGCGCACCACGGTGTACGTGACACACGACCAGATCGAAGCGCTCTCCATGGGTGACCGGATCGCGGTCATGAAGGACGGCGAGATCGTGCAGGTGGACACGCCCGTCGCGTTGTACGACCGGCCCGCGAGCGTGTTCGTTGGCTCCTTCATCGGCTCGCCGCCCATGAACTTCATGAAGGCCACGGCGAAGAACGGCACCGCGGTCGGAAATGGCTGGCAGGTCCCTGGACCGCCCGGCATGGACGGGAAGGCGCTGCTCCTGGGCATCCGCCCCGAGAACATCCGGCTCGGCGAGGGACCGTTCCGCGGGCGGGTGGTCGTGTCCGAACCACTGGGCTCGCACACGCTGCTCACGGTGAAGATCGGCGAGGATTCGCTGAAGGTCGTCGCGCCCGCCGACGACGTCTTCAAGCCCGATCAGACGCTGCAGCTCGCGCCCGAGCCGCACAAGATCCGCTGGATGGACGAGACGACCGGCAAAGCCGTCGCCGCGCCGAACTGAGCCCGACCGCACCGGCGTCCGCGTCGCCGCGCGACGCACAGCTGTGGAGTGGCGCGGCCGCGGTGCTGCGCGCCAACGATGTGGGCGGCTGGACCAAGCCGGCGCCGCGTCTCTATCCACATCAATGGAGCTGGGATAGCGCTTTCATCGCGATCGGCCTCGCGCATCTCGACCCGGCGCGCGCGATAGAGGAGCTCGAGCACCTCTTCGCGGCGCAGTGGTCGGACGGCCGCGTCCCGCACATCGTGTTCGACCCGAACGTTCCCGACTACTGGCCGGGGCCCGATCTGTGGGGCTCGCGCGACGTCAACGAAGCGCCCACCGAAGTGGCGACAAGCGGACTCATCCAGCCGCCGATGCACGCGATCGCGGTGTGGCGGATCCTGGCCATCGCGCGTGAGACGAACGTTGGAGACAAGGAACGAAGCGCGCTCATCGCGAGGGCCCGCGCGCTCTATCCAAAGCTCCTCGCATGGCACCGCTATCTGGTGGACCGACGCGATCCCGAGCGGACCGGCCTCATCACCGTCTACCACCCGTGGGAGGGCACGGACAACACGCCGCGCTGGGACGCGGCGCTAAGGCGGATCGATGTCGGCGACATCCCTCCGTATCCGCGCACCGACGTGAGCCTTGTCGACGCCGCGGAGCGTCCCACCAAGGCCGAATACGACCGCTACCTCTGGCTGGTCGGCCTCCTGCGCAACGCGAAGTACGACGACGAGGTCGTGCGACGGACGCATCCGTTCCTCATCAAAGACGTGCAATGCAGCGCGATCTTCGTCGCGGCGAATGACGCGCTCGCGCAGATCGCGATCATCGCGGACGCGCCGGCGAGCGAGCGCGCCGCGATCGCCGAATGGTCGAAGCGCTCCGAGGAGGCTGTGCGGGGTGCGTGGGACCACGGACTCGAGCTGGCGCTCGACTTCGATCTACGCGCCGAAAGTCCGGTGCGCTGCGTCACGAGCGCGGGTCTCTGTCCGCTGCTCGTGCCGAGCCTGACCCGTGATGAGGCGCGCCGTTTCTCCGATCGCATCTTCGGCCCGGACTTCGCGGGCGCGGAGGGCCTGGCACACCCGGTCGTGCTCAGCACCGGCGCGCGCTCACCGGAGTTCCGGCCACGTGCGTACTGGCGCGGTCCGACGTGGCCGGTGATCAACTGGCTGCTCTGGTGCGGGCTGCGCGCGCACGGGCTCGAGAGCGAGGCCGCGCGCCTGCGGGAGGCGAACCTTGCGCTACTCGCGCGTCCTGCGGCGCGCTTCTCCGAGTACTTCGAGCCTTTCACCGCCGAGCCGCTGGGCTCGCCCGACCAGTCCTGGACCGCCGCCGTCGCGCTCGACTGGATCGCGGAGGGCTAGTCCGCGCGGGACGCGTGGTATGCGGCGCCCAGAAGCGGCGCCTCTTCCAGGTACGTGGCTACGTCGCACGTGTACAGACGCGCGGCGGGCGCACAGGCCGCGCGGAATTCAGCCGCCCAGAGGTCCCACGATCGCGCGATCGAGCCCCCGAGCACGAGACACGTTGGATCGAACCGCTCGAGCCAGGGCGTGAGGAACTCGCCGAGCGTGCTGCCGAAGCTGCGCAGCACGTCCGTCGCGCGTCGATCGCCGTTGCGGGCACGGCGTGCGATCTCGACGACGTCCGGTTCGTCGCCACCGTACGCCGCGCGCAGGCCGCGGCGCGACAGCGTCTCTTCGACCGGAGCGCCGCGGAACGACACGAGATCGAGCCGGCCCTCCGGCGGTACGCGCGGATCCGTTTCGACGATCCGCCCGCGCTCGAGGAACG
>DATEZK010000359.1:0-2153 GCA_035255665.1 Candidatus Limnocylindria bacterium | reverse complement strand
TCGCGGCGCTGCTGGTGAACTCGGCGTTGATGCTCGCGGCATTGCCAGCGGACACGCTCGCGGGTGCGACCGAGGCGCTCGACGCGAAGGTCGCGCTCGCGGTTTGCGCCGTCTGCGACGACTGCTGTCCCGACGCGGCGGTCACCGTGATGAGGCTCATCACGCCCGCGTCCTCCAACCAGGTCACGCCGTCAACGACCGGCCGCAGCCGAAGTGGATAGGTGCCCGGCGTCGCCGGCGCGCGCACGCGGAAGACGAATGTCGCGACGTCGCCTGGCTCGACACGCGGCTCGCTTTGGATCGCGACACGGTCGGCCGAAGGCCAGTTGACGCCGGACAGAGCGCCGGCCTCACCCGTGAGACCGAGGTTCACCTGCTCGCCGGCGGCTCCTCGCACCCAGGCGCGTACTCCGGTGTTGCGAACCTTGACCGTGATCGGCGCGCTCGTCTCCCCCACGCGCAGCGTGGGGTGCAGAGACTGATCGACGAGCTCGCCGTGAAAGCCGAAGTCACTCGCGACCACCACAAAGACCTGTTGATCGTCGAGCCACGTCACGTCGTCGACGACGAGCTGCACGGGGATGCGGTACACGCCAAGCGCCGGAGCGCGCACGCTGAAGGTGAACGTTCCGACGGCACCAGGCGGCACGATCTGCTCCGCCGTGGCGGCGATGCGGTTGTCGGAGAGCCATCCGATTGCGAGGCCGGCGCGTGCGAACTCGACCGAATCGCCCTTCACGCCGAGGTCGACCTGAGAGCCGGCGGCGCCGCGTTCCCACGGCGTGAAGCCGGAGTTCCGGAAACGCAGCGTGACGCTGGTGATCGCGCCGGGCGCGAGCGTGACGAGCGATCCGCGATCCACGACAGAGCTGTGGAAAGCGAGAGCGCGCGCGTTGTTCGACAGCGGCGAGACCATCACCGCGACGGCAGCGACACCCGCGACGAGCGTCGCGACCAGCGAAGCAACAGCGAGTCGACGCAGATGATCGAGAGCGCCACGCTGATCTTCAAATGTCTGCGTCGGGTACATCGAGGTCGTCACAGTGCGTCGCACGCTTATGCAACCTCAGCGCGAGCGCATGACGTGGTCGTCATGAGCGAATCGCATTCGACGAACGTGTCGGTGAGCGGATCTCTCGACATTCACCGATGGAACGCGGGAATACCCGGCATCGCCATGGGTCAGTCGCCGTATTCGTTCAGGCGCAGGTACTACATATGGACGTTAGCCATTAGGGGCATGACCAATGGATGCGACGGGTAGCATCCGCACCGATGAACGAACCTGAACGAACTGAATGGGAGTTCAGCATCGATGCGGACATCCGCATCGCGCGAACGCTGCCTGCTCGCGTGTATTCCGATCCGACCCTTTTCCGCGCACAGCAGAGCCGCGTCTTCGCGAAGACCTGGCAGTACGCGGCAAGTGACGATGTCGTGAAGGTCGCGGGGCAGGTCTATCCGTTCACGCTTTTGCCCGGGGCTCTCGACGAGCCGCTGCTCCTCACGCGTGACGCGAAGGACGGCGTGCATGCCCTCTCGAATGTCTGCACACATCGCGGCACTCTCGTTGTCGAAGGAGCCGGACACGAGCAGCAGCTGCGCTGCCGCTATCACGGACGGCGCTTCTCACTCGACGGTCGCTTCCAGTCGATGCCCGAGTTCGAGGGCACCGCGAACTTTCCCTCGCCCGCCGACGATCTGCCGCGCGTCGCGCTCGGAACGTGGGAGCGTTTCCTGATGGTCGCGCTCGCGCCGGCAATGGCGTTCGACGACGTCGTTGCGCCGATGCGCGCGCGTCTTGGTCACCTGCCCTTCGATCAGCTGGTGTTCGATGCGGTGGGCACGCGCGATTACGTCGTGAACGCGAACTGGGCGCTGTATATCGACAACTACCTCGAGGGCTTCCACATCCCGTATGTCCACAACAGCCTCGCGGCGGTCATCGACTACGGCGCGTACGCCGTGGAGCTCGAGCGCTACGCGATCCTGCAGCTGGCCATCGCAAAGCCCGGGGAGACCGCGTTCAGCGCGCCGCGGTCGCATCCCGACGCCGGCAAGCCCGTCGGCGCCTACTACTACTGGCTGTTCCCGACAACGATGTTCAACGTGTATCCGTGGGGCGTCTCGGTGAATGTCGTCGTGCCGCTCGC
>DATEZK010000358.1:0-12192 GCA_035255665.1 Candidatus Limnocylindria bacterium | reverse complement strand
GAGCCACGACTGCGCGAGCGCCGCAAGGCGAGCGGCCTTTCGCGCATCAACGGCTTCGGCCGCGGCGACGAACGACCCAGCGCGACGCGTCTTCACCTCGATGAACGCGTAGCCGCGAGCGTCACGGCAGATGAGGTCGATCTCTCCGAAGCGCGTGCGGACGTTTCGGGCCACGACGCGAAGACCGTGCCGGCCGAGCTCGCGCTCCGCTAGATGTTCGCCCGCGAGGCCGAGGACGCGGCGCGGGTCCATGCGAGATCCATCGGAAGCGCCTTGCGCTACGGCTGCGTGGCAGTGATCCGCAAGATCCGGTCGTTGGTCCCGTTGCTCGTCGTGACGTACAGGGCGCCGTCCGGGCCGAGGACGACGCTGCGCAGGCGACCGTAGGTGTTGTCGAACAGGATGTTCGTTTGCCGGACCGTGCCCGCGAACGTCTCGAAGCGCCGCAGGTCCTGCTCCTTGAGTTGCGCGACGAAGAGCGAGCCGCTCCAGGCGCCCCACTGCGGACCAAAGGCGAAGTCGGCGCCCGACGTCGCGATCGTGACGTTGCCGGACGACCAGGCGGGGTCGACATACCCGGGTCGGCCGACGGGTCCGCGGAACAGCGGATAGCCGTAGTTCGCGCCGGCCGCAAGGATGTTGATCTCGTCGTGCGAGTCGTCGCCGTGCTCGACTTCGTAGGGCGTCCCCGTGCCCGGCTGGAACGCGAGACCCTGCGGGTTGCGATTGCCCCAGCTGTAGATCGCGCTGCGGCCCGCTGATCCAGGGAGCACCGGGTTGTCCGTCGGGATCGTGCCATCGGTGTTCACGCGCAGCACCTTGCCGTTGAGCGAGTTCGGATCCTGTCCATTGCGCAGGTTGCCCGCGTCACCCATGGTCACCCAGAGCTTGCCGTCAGGGCCGAAGCGCAACCGGCAGCCGTTATGGTTTCCTGCCGCGGCCATGCCACGACGAATGACATACCCGTCGAGCGCGATCTGGTTGCCGACCATCTTGTAGCGCAGCACCTGATTGCGGTACTGCCCCTCGTCGTCGCGCGACGAGCAGACGTAGATGAACGAGTTCGTCGCGAAGTTCGGATCGACGGCGATCCCCATCAGGCCGCCCTCGCCGTTCTGGCGCGTGCCGAGGACCTGATTGTTCGCGAGCTGGAATGAGCCTGGTGTGGTATTCGGATAGACGAGGAGGTTGCCCACGCGCTCGCTCACGAGCATGCGCCCGTCCGGCAGATGCGCGACATCCCACGGGATGCGTAGCCCCGAGTGCAGGACCGTGACGGTGAGCCGTGGCGTCGCGCCACCGGACACCGTGACCGCGACGAACACGCCTTCGTCTTCCATCCAAACGGTGCCGTCGATGACCGGACGCAGTGCAAGGACGTACGTGCTCGGTGTCATTGGCGCCTTCACCTTGAACGTGAATGTCGCGTTCGCTCCGGGCGCGACGGTCGCCTCGGTCTGCGCCGCCGGCCGCGAGCCGCTGAGCCAGCCGACTCCGAGCGACGCCCACGTGAGCTCGTCGTTCTTGATGCCGATGCGCGCTTCCTGTCCGAGCACGCCTTTCACCCATGGTCGGCCGCCGGTGTTGCGGAACGTCAGCGTGATGGCCTCGCTGGTCGCGCCAGGCGCGAGCTCGGGCACGCTGCTCTGCGTGACCCAGCGACTGTGATAGCCAGGGTCACTCGTGACACGCACGAACACTCCCTGGTGCTCGAGCCACGTGACACCGTCAGCCACCGGGCGGAGCGGAAGCTGGTATGCGCCGGTCCGCGCCGGTGCCCTGATCGTGAAGGTGAACGTGCCGATCGCGTTCGGCGCGACGACCGCTTCGACGGTGGTGGCGAGTCGATTCGCGCTGATCCATCCGACGGCCATCTCGCTGAACGCCGTTGAGTCGTTCACGACGCCGAGGTTCACCTGCCTCCCCACAACGCCGCGCTGCCAGGCGGTCGTGCCGGTGTTGCGGAAACGGATCGAATAGCTGACGGTCATCCCAGGCGCGAGCGTCGGCCACGAATCCTGCCCGACCCATGCGCTATGGAAACCGGTGTCATCGACGGCGGCCGCAGGCAGCGCCGCAGCGAGCGTCGCGGCCACGATGACGAGCGCCCCCAGCGTCGATCGCACCATCAGGGGGAACGAGAAAGGGGGGTAGCCGTTACTGAATCGGCCCAAGGGGCCGATTTCAGCTGTACACCGCGAGCGAAGCGAGCGAAGTGTGCAGACACGCGCCGGAGCGCG
The DNA here is from genome assembly GCA_035255665.1 of Candidatus Limnocylindria bacterium. Classification (GTDB taxonomy): domain Bacteria; phylum Chloroflexota; class Limnocylindria; order P2-11E; family P2-11E; genus CF-39. The sequence continues at coordinate 9,952 of DATEZK010000358.1, read as the reverse complement.
GCGAGGCCGCGCGAGATTCGCTTAACGCCGCTTCGCGGTACTAAGCCGCTACGCGCAGGGCCGGACGAAGTGAGCTGACGAACCGCGAGATGTACGCGTTCGTCCAGGCTGGTGCCTCGAGCGGGAGCATGTGACCGACACCGCGCGCGACGTGGATCTCCGCGCTCTGATGGAAGTCGCGACAACGGATCGCGTCGCCCGCGCAGATCACACGATCCTCGTTGCCCCACAGCACGAGCGTCGGCACATCGCTCAGCTCCTTGAGACGATCGCCCACCGCGAACGCCACCTGCTCGCCACCTGGCGTGAGGACCATCAACACCCTGCGCCACCACGACGGCTGATTCGCCCACACGATCGCGCGCGATGACAGCGCGCGCTGACGCGCCTTGTTCCCGTGGCGAATCATCATGTCGACGAATCTGTTGTCCCCACGACGCAGGCTGCCGACGAGGAAGCGACGCACGAAGCCGCGCTGCCCCGTTGGACGCGGATACAGCAGCGCGCGGCCGATGAGCGGCACGCAGTAGAGCTTGTAGATCCAGTGGAGCGAACGGCCGAGAGCCGCGGGCGCGAGAAGGACCAGGCCATCGACGAGCTCCGGTCGGCGCAGCGCGAGGTGCAGCGCGACGCCTCCGCCCAAGGAATGGCCGACCACAACCGCGCGCTGCACGCCGAGAACGTCCGCCACGTGCGCGACCTGATCCGCGAGCTTCGGAAAGCTGGCATCCGCCGTCATGAGCGAGGGCGGTAGGGCCATTCCCGGCAGATCGATCACGTGGACCGTGGCCACCTGGCGCCGCAACATGCGGATCTGCGGCGCGAGCGCGCGCGCGTCGGCGGAGAGGCCTGGCAGCACTATCGCGTGCGGCGCTGCCCCACTGCCCCAGGTGGTGACCCGGAGCTTGTACCGATCGCGCTGTACTGCGCGGACTTCCATACCCGCGCAAATGCACACGCCATGCCGAGCGCCCGAGGCGCCGGTCAACCCTCGGTCAAGGGCGCAGACGCAGCTCCATACCGATCCAGGCGGGCTGTCTGGCGAAGCCCATCGCGACGTTGATGGCGAGCATTGGCTGGTTGCGCTGGTCGTTCCAGGTCTTGATGTGATCCACGCCCAGGCGCTGCGCGTAACGGACCGTCTCGAGCTTCAGCGCCATCGCCAGACCCCTGCCGCGCGCCTCCCGCCTGACTCCGGTGAGGCCCTGCCAGATGAAGGAGGGATCCTCAATGGACCTTTGCAAGTTCGACATCCCGAGCCAACGCCCCTGCTCGTCGATGGCCACGTAGAACGCGTCGGCGAGGAAGCTCGGCGCGTCGATCCAGTCCTTCTTCCACTCTTCGAAGGTGACGTCCGTGGGCGCATCCATCGCGGGAACGTCGCGACGGCAGTGGTCGGTGAGCTCGTACGCCTTCTGCGCGGCAGCCGGGTCACTCGTGAGCTCTTCGGCGAACGTGCTGATGCGAACGCCTTGTTCGGTCACGCGCTCGGCCGCACCGGCGAACTTGTCGAAGTCAAATCCGGCGACGACCAGACGCGACTCCCAGTCACGCTTGATCTCGACCCAGCCGCGTTTTCTTGTGAACTCGACCCCGTCGGTCATCGACTCCTTCACGCCAGCGGTCGCAGCGAGTGCGTTTCGTTCGCGCAGGATCGTGACGGCGGCTTCGTGGAGCGCACCGCCGTGTCCGCGGCGGCGGCGATCGGGCAATACCCATACGTCGAAGCCGTAGCGGTCCGGATCGAAGCGCGAGGGTCGGTGGTAGAGCTCGACCGCGCCGACCATTCGGCCATCCTCTTCGGCGACGATGCGCTTCTTGAAGAACCTGCTGTGGTCCCACTTGTCGTCGTCGTGGCGCGCCTCCTCCACCGACCAGGGGTAGTCGGGGTAGCACAGGTTGCTGCCAGCCACCCAGGCTGGGTAGTCGTCGCTCGTGAACGCGCGCAGACGCGAGGTGGTGGTCGTCATTGGTCGCGCGACTGTACCGGACGCGTCGCGCCCGCGAATGTCATTTCCGTCACTCGGCGAGCGCGAGCTCCAGCTGGTTCTCTACGGCGCGCAGCAGTTTGACCGTGCCGAAATCGTGGCGGTGAAGCGGCGTCAGGCCGCGCGCGCGAAGCGCGGCTCGGTGATCGATCGTCGGGTAGCCGCAGTTGTGCTCCCACCCGTAGCCCGGGTACTTCCCGGCGAGGAGGGTCATGAGCCGATCGCGCGTCACCTTCGCGACGATCGACGCCGCGGCTATCGCGAAGCTCTTGGTGTCGCCTCTCACGATCTCGCTGTGCCGGCCCGGCGCGAACGCGGGGTCGAGGATGCGCCGGCCATCGACGAGGACCCAGTCGTAGTCCCCGATCTGCCGCAGCGCGCGCGTCATCGCGACGTGGCTCGCGTGATAGATGTTGAGACGGTGGATCTCCGACACCGACGCCGCGCCAATGCCGACGCGCACCACGCGCGACCGGATGAGGTCGTACAGCTCCTCACGCTGCGCGCGAGTGAGAAGCTTCGAGTCCTTCACGCGGCGGATGACCTTGGTGTCGGGAGTGACGAGACACGCCGCTGCGACGACAGGTCCGGCGAGCGCGGCCATCCCGACCTCGTCGACGCCGACGACGCGCAGGAGACCTTTGGACCAGAGCTCTTTCTCGAAGCGGAGCGTCGGCACGCTCCTAGGCTACTTGTTCATCGCAGGGGGAGAACCCCCTGCAACCCCCCTGTGGAGACGCTTTAGCGGCGCTTCTCCCGGATGGTCGCGGCCTTGCCGACGCGATCGCGGAGGAAGTAGAGAGCCGCGCGCCGTGCGTGTCCGTGGCGCAGCAGCTCGATCTTCTCAACGCGCGGTGAGTGGACGAGGAAGGTGCGCTCGACGCCGATGCCGCTGGCGATCCTGCGTACGGTGATCTGATGGTCGAGGCCGCCGTTGCGGACGCGCAGGACCGTGCCCTCGAACTTCTGTAGGCGTTCGCGGTTCCCCTCGACCACGCGCACGCTTACGGCCACGGTGTCACCCGGCCGCACCTCGGGGACCTCGGCCTTTTGCTGCTCGGAGGCAAGCGTCTTCAAGACGTCGTTCATTGGCATGGTGATGGCTGTCACGGAGTCAACGAAGGATAACAGGAAAGCTACCGCTTCGCCTTCTTCAGTCGGGCGAGGATCGTGACGTGCGACACGCCGAAATGCGTCGCGAGCTGTCGCACGGTGAGCCCCGTCGCCCGCATGCGCGCGACTTCCGCAGCGCTCGGGCCGCGCTGAACGCTGCGCGCCGCGCGCAGGCGGACGCCCGCGGCGCGGAGACGGACGCGCACCGTTGCGGGCGAGATCCCGAACCGCGCCGCTATGCGGTACGAGCCCACGCCCGACCGATAGGCCTCGACGAGGTCGGCGTCATTCACGCTCGCCCTGCGAGCAGGCGCGCGCGGAAGGCGCGCTCGTTCGGCCGGCGTGAGCTTGGCGTCGCCGAGGAGGTCCGGGCGCCGCTCCGCGGTGCGGCGGATCGACTCCGCCCGGCGCCACTTCGCGATCGCGCCGTGATCGCCGGACACAAGCACCGGCGGCACGCGACGACCCTCGAACTCGGGAGGACGCGTGTACTGAGGTCCCTCGAGCAGTCCGTCAGTGTGCGATTCGTGCGCGAGCGACTCCGCGTCGATGACATCCGGAACGAGACGCGTGACCGCGTCGATCACGACCATCGCGGCGAGCTCCCCGCCCGTGAGGACGTAGTCGCCGATCGAGAGCTCCTCATTGACGTCGGACTCCACAACGCGCTCGTCGACTCCTTCGTAGTGACCGCACACGAGCACAAGATGCCCGACCGATGCGAGACGCCGCGCCGCGGCCTGATCGAAAAGGCGTCCCTGCGCCGAGAGGAGCACGACGTGCCCATCGCCGCCACGCGCCGCTCGGATCGCGCGCGTCAGGGGCTCGGGCTTGAGCACCATGCCCGCCCCGCCGCCGTACGGCGTGTCGTCCGCGACGTGATGCTTGTCCGTCGCGTGCGACCGGATGTCGTGCACCTCGAGCACCAGCCGTCCGGCCTGCCGCGCGCGCGCGACGATGCTCTCCGCGAAGGGACTGTCGAACATGCGCGGGAAGAGCGTCAGCACGTCGATCCGGAGCGGCGCGGTCATCCGGCCTCCTCCTGCGGGACCGCGACGATGCGGCCGGCGCCCAGGTCCACGGCCTTCACGACGGACTCGAGCATCGGCAGGAGACGCTCGCGGCCCGACTCGTCAGCGACCACGAGCACGTCGTTCTCACCGGCGCGCAGCATGTCGCGAACGGTACCGAGACGCGTGCCCTCCGGCGTCTCGACCTCCGCGCCCACGATGTCCGCCCACAGGTAGCCACCCCCAGTGGCACGCCGTGATTCGCTGCGGGACACGCGGAGGAAACGCCGGCGCAGCGATTCGGCGGCGACGCGCGAGTCGTATCCCTCGAACAGGACGATCGGTTTGGCGGCCTCGCCACGCACGCCCGCGACCGTGAGCGGACCAATGTCGTCGCACTGCAGGACCGCTCCCGCGCGGAATCGGTCGGGGACATCGGTGCGGGGATCGATGCGGACCTCGCCGCGGATGCCGTGCGGACCGAGGATGAACCCGACGACGAGGTCGTCGTCGCTAATCGATCTCGAGGTTGACCTTGGTCCCATCGCGCGTCGCCATCACCTTCAGCAGTGCGCGGATCGCCTTGGCGATGCGCCCGCCACGGCCGATGACCTTGCCGATGTCCGCTTCGCCGACCTCGAGGTGGAGCTTGATGAAGTCGCCATCGAGCTCCTCGGTGACGACGACCGCGTTCGGGTCGTCGACCAGCTGCTTCGCGACGTGCTCGAGCATCGTGCGCATGCTTGAAGCCTCTGACGCCGCTGGACCGCTCAACGGACGGTCGGCGGGACCTCGCTGTCGGATAGCCCGCTACGAACGAGGAGCGAGCGCGCCGTCGCCGTCGGCCGCGCGCCGTTCTTGATCCAGTGACGGGCGCGCTCGGGGTCGATCACGAGGTTGTCGGAATCGCGCAGCGGGTCGTAGTGGCCGATGGACTCGATGAACTTCCCGTTACGCGGGGAGCGTGAGTCGGCGATCACGACCCGGTAGCTCGGCGCTTTGGTCTTGCCGACGCGGCGCAAGCGAATATGAACAGCCAATCTGTCGAATGTCCTCCTGGAAGTGGGCGGATCAACGCGCGCGAAGGTCCAGTGTACGGGGAATACCGCTCGCTGGTCTAGCGGCCGCCCTGAGCCTGTCGAAGGGTCCGTAGGTAACGCACGGCGGCTGAGTTGACCATGACGACCTCGCCCGCGCGCTCGAACTTCACGAACCCGCCTGCCGCCAGCTTCGCGGCCACGCTCGCGAGCGGCTCCTCGACGATGATCGCGTCGTCCTTCGCGAAGATGATGCTCGTCTCTTCTGCCATGCCTTCAGCCTAACCCAGGCATTCCAGGGAACTTCGGCAGCCGCCCGCCCTTCGCGAGTGCGCCCATCTGCTTCATCATTTTCTGCATCTCGGCGAACTGCTTGAGCAGCTGGTTGACGTCCGACACCTTCGTTCCCGAGCCCGCCGCGATGCGCTTCCGTCGCGATCCGTTCATGAGCGATGGATCGGCCCGCTCCGCCTTCGTCATCGACGAGATGATCGCCTCGATCCGCTTGAGCTCCGCCTCGGCCTCGGGGCCTTCGGGCAGCTGCTTCGCGAGTCCGCCCATCCCCGGGATCATCTTGAGCAGATCTCCCAACGGACCCATCTTCTTCAGCTGCTGCAGCTGCGTGTAGAAGTCGTCGAACGTGAAGCGCGCCTCCATGATCTTCTTCGCCTGCTCCTCGGCGGTCTTGCGGTCGACGTTCTCCTGCGCGCGTTCAACGAGCGTGAGGATGTCTCCCATCCCGAGGATCCGCTGCGCGAGGCGATCGGGGTGGAAGACCTCGAGCGCATCGAGCTTCTCCCCCACGCCGAGGAACTTGACGGGGATGCCCGTCGCGGCACGGATCGAGAGACTCGCGCCGCCGCGTGCGTCGCTGTCGACCTTGGTGAGCACGAGCCCGCTCACCGGCAAACGTGCCTTGAACGCGGTCGCCGCCTCGACCGCGTCCTGCCCGGTCATCGCATCGACGACGAGCAGTACCTCATGCGGCTTCGCGGTCGCGACGATCGCCTCGACCTCGCGCATCATCTCGTCGTCGATGTGCAGCCGGCCGGCGCTGTCGACGATCACGGTGTCGGCGTTGTCGCGCTGAGCGGTGGCCACCGCTGCCGCGACGTCATCCGCGACGCGACCAGCCTCGACCGCGATCATCGGGATGCCGAGCTGCTTGCCGAGCGTCCGCAGCTGTTCGATCGCGGCCGGCCGGTGCACGTCGGCGGCCACGAGCAGCGGCCGGCGGCCCTGCTTGCGCAGCACGTTCGCGAGCTTCGCGGCCGTCGTCGTCTTGCCGGAACCCTGGAGGCCGACGAGGAGCAACACCGTCGGTGGACGTTCGGCGCGCGCAAGTGGGACCGCCTCGCCGCCGAGCATCTCCACCAGCGCGTCGTGCACGATCTTCACGACCTGCTGCGCGCCGGTGATCGACTCGAGGACCTTCTCGCCGAGCGCGCGCTCGCGCACGGTCGCGACGAGCTGGCGAACGACTTTGAAGTTCACGTCCGCCTCGAGCAGCGCGACGCGCACGTCGCGCAGCGCTTCCTCGAGATCGGATTCGCTCACGCGCGCACGGCCGCGGAGGCGCTCGAACGTTGTGTTCAGCTTGTCGGAGAGCTGTTCGAACATGCTCTTAGGCTACGGCCTTGGCGCTGGTCGCTTGGGGACGACCTGCGCTAGAGGCGGATCGCCTTATTCAGCTGAGAGGGCTGCCAGGGCCAGCGGAACCGTCGCGAGACGGGGCGCACCGGCACGGTGTCCTCCGGCGTCGGCCCGGTCGACGGGTCGAGCCCGATCGTTAGGTACAACCCTACGCACTCGTCGCACACGAATGTGTTCGGCCAGCGGCAGCCGACGAGCCACTGCAGGTCGGGCTCCGCTTTTCCGCAGAAGGAGCACGTGACGTCGTCGCCGAAGTGGGACTGTCTCTGATGCGGCCACGGCGAGAGCGGTGCGTGCTCGACCCAGGTTCGCGCGGCCGCGTCCCAGTGCGAGCCACCGGAGAAGTTCTCGGCGCATCTCTCGACGCACCCGCTGCAGATGAATACGCCGCGCGGCCCCGCGAACAGACGAACGGTGTCGTCGTGTCCGCAGAATGAGCACCTCCTGTTGCCTGACATGCGACCTCCTGTTCGTGTGAGCACGCGTCAGCCCTGCTGCGTGGGCGGTTTCCTTAGCGTGTCGAGAATGCGGCGAGCTGCTGGCTCTTGAATCCCCACTGGCGGATCGAAGTTCTGCGCTGCGAGCGCAACGCACTCATCGCAGATGAAGGCACCCTTCTGTCCGGCGACGAGCCACGCGACCTGGTCGCGCCGCTTACCGCAGAACGAGCACCGATCGTCCGCGCTCATGACTGCGCTTGCACGGAACCGCTGAGCAATGTCTTCAGCTCGTCCGCCGCGACCTCGGGTCCATAGAGGCGACCCTGCACGATCTCGCAGCCGAACTGCACCAGCAGGTCCTCCTGGTCCTTCGACTCGACGCTGTCGGCGACGACACGCGCGCCCGTGACGCGGGCGGCTTCGACGATCGCCTGGACCGCCTCGAGGCTCTCGGTGCCGAGGACCGGCAGGTCCCGCGCGATCGGGTACCCGATCTTCAGCGTGTCGAAGCCAGAGGCGGCATCGGCGATGGCCGGATCTCCGAACTCCTCGGACGCGATGCGCACGCCGAGCCCGCGGATGCGCTGGACCGGCTCGGCGAGCAACGGGTCGCGGACGCTGCCGCGCGGGCACTCGATCTCGATGTCGCCCGGAGCGACGCCGCTCGACGCGATCGCGTCGCGGACCATTTCAACGACGTCCGGCTGCTGCAGCGTGTGGGTCCACAGGTTGGCCGCGACGAGCGGAACGGGAACGCCATCGTTGCGCCAGGCCAGGATCTGGGCGGAGATCGCGCGCAGTACCCAACGATCGAACTCGACGTGCAACGAGCCCTGATCGAGGAGCGGCACGATGTCACTCGGCCCGATCATCCCGTGCGCCGGATGCGGCCACCGCGCGAACGCCTCGATGCCGACGAGCTTGCCGGTCGGCACGTGCACCTGCGGCTGGAACTGGAGCGACAGGGCGCCCTCGTCGAGCGCCTGCTTCAGCTCCTCGGGGCGAAGACGAACGATGGCCATGGGCGGCTAAGGCTAAGGCCTAGGCCGCGCGCGGTAGGAGCGCCTCGACGAACGCGCGCGAGTCCATCGGGACCAGGTCCTCCGCCTTCTCACCGACGCCGAGGAACTTCACCGGGAGCCCGAGCTCGTGCACGATCGCAAAGACGGCGCCACCTTTGGCCGTCCCATCAAGCTTGGTGACGACGAGACCCGTGACGTTCGCGTCCTTCGTGAACTGGCGTGCCTGTTGGATCGCGTTCTGGCCCGCGGTCCCATCCAGCACGAGCAGGACCTCGTCCGGCGCCCCTTCGCGAGCGCGTCCGGCGACGCGCACGATCTTGCCGAGCTCATCCATGAGGTGCCCCTTGGTGTGGAGACGGCCCGCGGTATCGGCGATCACGATGCTGTTCCCACGCGCGGTCGCCGCGTTGATCGCGTCGAACACCACCGCGGCGGGATCGCCATCGGGCCGGCCCGACACGATCGGCACGCCGACGCGCGATGCCCAGGTCTCGAGCTGCTCGATCGCGGCGGCGCGGAACGTATCGGCCGCAACGAGGAGCGGCGTCTCGCCCGCATCCTTGAGTCGCTTCGCAAGCTTCGCTGCGGTCGTCGTCTTGCCGCTGCCGTTCACACCGACCACGAGCACGACACGCGGTCGGCGGTCGGAGGCTCGCAGCGCGCTGTCCCTTGCCGCGAGCTCGGCGACGAGCACGTCACGCACAGCGTCGAGCGCCTTTGGCACGGTCTTCAACTCACCGGTCGTCGTGAGATCGCGCACCTGCGCCATGAGTGGATCGACGAGCGACACCGAAAGGTCCGCGCGCAGGAGCCCTTCCTCGAGCTCATCGAGGAACTCGGGCGTGAGCGGCTCCTCCTGCTTCCGGCCGAAGAGACGTGCGAGGAAGCCGCCTCGCGTCTTCGCGAGTCCCTGCTCCAGGCTCACCGCGCCACGCTACCCGGCGCGCTCGCGCTGCTCGTCCAGCTCCGAGAGCTTGAGCGAGATCACCTTCGACACGCCACCGTCATCCATCGACACGCCATACAGCATGTCGGCGGCCTCGATGGTGCCGCGGTTGTGCGTGATCACGACGAACTGCGTGCGGTCGGTGAGCTCGCGCAGCGCCTGCGTGAAACGACCGACGTTGCGCTCGTCGAGCGCGGCGTCGACCTCGTCGAGGACACAGAACGGCGCGGGCTTGACGCGCAGGATCGCGAGCAGCAGTGCGGTCGCGGTGAGGGCACGCTCCCCGCCTGACAGCTGCGCCAGGCTGCCGATGCGTTTGCCGGGCGGCCGCGCGTAGATCTCGATGCCCGGATCCTCAGGGTCATCAGATGTCCGGAGCGACGCCTGCCCACCATTGAAGAGACGCTGGAAGAACAGTCCGAACTCGCGATCGACCGCCATGAGCGTCGTGCTGAACTGCTCGGCGATCGTGGCGGCGAGGTCGTCCGCGAGCGAGCGCAGGTCTGCCATCGCCTTCTCGAGATCAGCCCGCTGCGTCGTGAGGAACTCGAAGCGCTGACCGATATCGGCGAGCTCCGTCGCGGCGAGCGGGTTCACCGGCTCGAGCGCGATCAGGCGTCGGCGCAGTCGCTGGAGCGCGGCGAGTGTGCTTCCCTTCTCTTTCTCGTCGCCGTCGTCGTCAAAGACGAGCGACTCCGGATCCGGGAGCGGCTCGTCATCGGGCAGACCAAGCTCGGCGCGCA
>DATEZK010000357.1:0-5699 GCA_035255665.1 Candidatus Limnocylindria bacterium | reverse complement strand
GCGCGGCGCTGGCCGGTCATGGCGCCGATCCTCGGCCTGCTGGGCCTCCTGGCACTGCGCGCCGTCGTGATCTTCTCCGCGCAAACCTAGGCCGCCTCGCCCGACTGCAACCCGTTTCCCTCTCTTAGGGGAATCCAGCACCCCTAAACTCACCGGACCAGCGTTTTCCGGAGGATGGGAGCAGATGGCAACCGCAGTACCGACCGCAGCAGCACCCGCGCACGCACAGGGAGCGCCACGCCCGGCCGAGGCGTCGGCACCGCTCGCACCTGCGACGATCGAAGAGACCGGCCTCACGTCTGCGTTCGTCGCGGACCTGACGCTCAAGCTCCTCTACCAGCGGGCCACGACCGCTGCCGAGCTCACACAGATCCTGTGCCTGCCGCTCAAGATCCTCCAGCCCGTCCTCGACTTCTGTAAGACCGAGCACCTCGTCGAAGTGAAGGGCGGCGCCGGCGTCACGGCGGCCACCTACGTTTACATGATCACCGAGAAGGGCCAGGTTCGCGCCAAGGAAGCGATGGCGCGCAACGGCTACGTCGGTGCGGCACCAGTGCCGCTCGCTGCATACGTCGCGCGCGTGCGCGCGCAGTCGGTCGGCGCGGTCCAGGTCACGCTCGACGGACTTCGCAAGGCGCTCGCTCATCTCGTGCTGCCGGACCTCACGCTCCGCCAGCTCGGACCTGCGATCAACAGCGCGCAGTCGATCTTCCTCTTCGGGCCACCCGGCACCGGCAAGTCGACGATCTCGAAGGCGCTCGCGACGATGCTTCAAGGCAGCATCGTCGTGCCCTACGCGATCCTCGTCGGCCAGCAGATCATCCGCGTGTACGACGCGTCACGTCACCGCCCGCTCGTCGAGCTCGACGCGCGCTTCGATCGCCGTTGGGTCCCGGTCTCGCGACCGTTCGTCGAGGTCGGTGGTGAGCTGACGCTCGAAGACCTCGATCTCGTGTTCGACCCGAACACGAAGGTCCACGAGGCGCCGTTCCAGATGAAGGCGAGCGGTGGCGTCCTCCTCATCGACGACTTCGGTCGCCAGCGTGCCTCGCCCGATCAGCTCCTCAACCGCTGGATCGTGCCGCTCGATCGCGACGTCGACTTCCTGACGACGAGCGATGGCCGCAAGATCGAGGTGCCCTTCGACGTCCTCCTCGTCTTCGCAACGAACCGCACGCCCTCCTCGCTGGTGGATGAAGCGTTCCTGCGTCGTATCCAATACAAGATCGAGATCAAGCCGCCGACTCCGGAGGAGTTCTCCGAGATCCTTCGCCGCGTCGGCGAACAGCAGAAGATCACCTTCTATCCGAAGGCGGCGGAATGGATCGCGAAGTACTGCCTCGAGCGGAACATCGCGCTGCGTTCCTGCCACCCGCGTGACCTCATGCAGCACCTCGGTGCCGCGGCTCGCTTCCTCGGGAAGCCTGCTGACCTCACGCCCGAGCTGGTGCAGCTCGCCTGTGAGACCTACTTCGTAGCGATCTGACCGACCTCGAGTCGTGGCTTATCGCAGCGTGGATAGGCACCGCCGTCGTTGTCGTCGTCATTGTCGGTCTCTTGCTCTTGACTCGCTTCCTGCCAAGGTCGGCGCAGGAGCGCATTGGATCGGTGCTTACTCGATGGAGCGAGGCATCGATGGAACTGCTTGGTCGCGGCGCTTACCCCTGGGCGGTCGTCATGGTGGTCACAATGGGTCTGATGCTGATCGGCGCGATCGCCATGCTGTTTGTCCCGCGCTAGCGAGGCGCGGCTAGGCGTGCTCCTCGTGCCATCTGTGCACCCCGCTGGCGAGACGTCCGAGCGCAAGCGCACCCAGCATTAGCGCGAAGTCGCGCAGCGCGACGTCGAAATGCGTTCCGGCCATCACTGAATTCATGACGATGAGACCGAGCCACCCCGCGGCCCAATAGGCGGCGTTTCGCGGGACGAGCGAGATCCAGATGCCGAGCCCGATCTCCACGACGCCCACCCCGCGCAGGAGGATCTCGGGCGGGATGCCGATGGTCCGCGGTATGACCGGGGCGAGGTACTGCACCCAGTCGATCATCGCGTTCAGGAACTTGTCCGCGCCGGCGAGGATGAGCGCGACCGTGAATGCATTGCGCAGAAGCAGGTACGCCTGGTACGCCGGATCAGCCAGATCGGCGGTGATCATGAACACGCGCGTATCGCGTGTGCTGACTGACGGCGTGGGCTGGACCCGAACGTAATCCACGCCGCCTCCTAGGCAGGACCGATGCCACAACGTGCGTGCGCCCTATCCTGACCGCGTGAGCACGAGCGAGCGGCTCAGCGATCTCCGGCAGCGCGCTGCCATCGGTGGCGGAGAGGCTCGGACCCAGCAGCAGCACGCCAAAGGCAAGCTCAGCGCGCGCGAGCGCGTGGATCTGCTGCTCGATGACGGATCCTTTACGGAGCTCGACGCATTCGTCATGGCGCGGCCAACGGAGCTAATCCCCGACGACGAACGCGTGATCGGTGACGGTGTCGTAACGGGCTTCGGCCACATCGACGGCCGCCTCGTCTACGTCTTCTCGCAGGACTTCACGGTCTTCGGCGGATCGCTCGCGGAAGCGCACGCCGCGAAGATCTGCAAGGTGATGGACCTCGCCGTCCGGAACGGCGCGCCGGTGATCGGTCTCAACGACTCGGGCGGCGCGCGCATCCAGGAGGGCGTGGTGTCGCTCGGCGGCTACGCCGACATCTTCCTGCGCAATGTGCTCGCCTCCGGTGTCGTCCCGCAGCTCTCCGCGATCCTCGGACCATGCGCCGGCGGCGCGGTGTACTCGCCGGCGATCACCGACTTCATCGCGATGGTGCGCGATACCTCCTACATGTTCGTCACGGGACCCAACGTCGTGAAGACGGTGACGCACGAGGACGTCACGCTCGAAGAGCTCGGAGGCGCCGACGTGCATGCGCGGCGCTCCGGCGTGGCGCACTTCGAGTCCGACGATGAGGTCTCCTGCCTGCAGCTGCTCCGTCGTCTCGTCGGCTATCTGCCGTCGAACAATCTCGATCCGGCGCCCGTCGTTCCGACGGAGGACCCGATCGATCGTCAGGACCGCGAGCTCGACGCGCTCGTGCCGGAGGCTTCGAACAAGCCGTACGACATGAAGGAGGCGATCCGGCGTGTCTGCGACGACGGTGAGATGCTCGAGGTCCACGAGGGCTGGGCGCGCAACATCATCTGTGCGTTCGCTCGCCTCGACGGCCGGAGCGTCGGCGTCGTCGCGCAGCAGCCGATGGTCCTCGCGGGCGTGCTCGACATCGATGCGTCAGTGAAGGCCGCGCGGTTCGTCCGCTTCTGCGATGCCTTCAACATCCCGCTCGTGACATTCGTCGACGTACCGGGCTTCCTGCCCGGCACCGCGCAGGAGCACGGCGGCATCATCCGCAGCGGCGCGAAGCTCCTGTACGCGTACGCAGAGGCGACGGTCCCGAAGCTCACCGTCATCACGCGCAAGGCTTACGGCGGCGCGTACGACGTGATGTCGAGCAAGCACATCCGCGGCGATTACAACGTGGCCTGGCCGAGCGCGGAGATCGCGGTGATGGGGCCAGAGGGTGCGGTGAACATCGTGTATCGCGAGGAGATCGAGAGCGCGAAGGATCCGGAGACGAAACGGAAGGAGCTCGTCGCGAGCTACGTCGAACGCTTTGCGAATCCGTACGTCGCGGCGTCACACGGTTACCTCGACGACGTCATCGAGCCGCACGAGACCCGACCACGGCTGATCGCCGCGCTACGCTCTCTCGCGGGGAAGCGGGACACCAATCCCAAGCGCAAGCACGGCAACATCCCGCTCTAGAGCAATGGGGAGGATCTGATGTACGGCACGATCGCGCGCTTGAAGGTGCGGAAGGACCGAATCCGCGAATTCTTCGCGCTTGGCAAGGAATGGGACGATCGCGAGCGCAAGCGCGCGCTTGGCTACATCGGCGGGGAGGTCCTCTGGGAGGACAAGGAAGAAGGTCGCGCCTGCATGATCGTCCACTTCACCAGCCGCGAGTCGTATGTCGCGAACGCGAATTCGCCGGAGCAGGACGCGTTCTACCAGAAGCTCCGAGCCTGCCTCGACTCGGACCCAGAGTGGATCGATGGCACCTTTGGTCGCTGGGACTCCCCTTACGCGCATCCCCCGAAGTGGAGCCAGAGCGACGCCGGCCAGTAGCGCTGACGCCTCCCTTTAGCGCGGTCCTCGTCGCGAACCGCGGCGAGATCGCGGTGCGCGTGATACGCGCGTGCCGCGAGCTCGGGATCCGCGCCGTTGCGGTGTACAGCGACGCCGATCGCGACGCGCTCCACGTGCGGCTCGCGGACGAGGCGTACCCGATCGGGCCCGCGGCGCCGCGCGAGAGCTACCTCCGGGTGGGGAAGCTCATCGAGGTCGCGCGGCGCGCGAAGTGCGACGCGATCCACCCCGGGTACGGGTTCCTCTCCGAGAACGCGGACTTCGCGGACGCCGTTCGTGACGCCGGTCTCGTGTTCGTCGGGCCACCGGGCGACGTGCAGCGATCACTCGGTGAGAAGACGCAGGCGCGCCGGCTCGCTCGCGATGCGGGCGTGCCGATCGCGGAGGGAACGGCCGAGCCCCTGCGGGACCTCGATCACGCGCGTCGCGAGGCCGAGCGCATCGGCTACCCGGTGATGCTGAAAGCCGCCGGTGGCGGTGGCGGCAAGGGCCTACGCGCGGTCGCGTCGGTGGCGGAGCTCGATGCCGCGTGGCGCGTCGCGTCCGGCGAAGCGTCCGGCGCTTTCGGCAACTCCGCGATGTTCGTCGAGAAGCTGATCGAGCGCGCGCGCCACGTCGAGATGCAGATCCTGGCCGATGGCCAGGGCGGCATCGTCTGGCTCGGCGAGCGCGACTGCTCGATCCAGCGGCGCCACCAGAAGCTCATCGAGGAATCACCAGCGCCCTCGGTCGACGACCAGCTCCGAGAGCGGCTCGGTGACGCAGCGGTGCGGATCGCGCGCGCCGCCGGTTACCAGAACGCGGGCACGGTCGAGTTCCTCGTCGACGCCACTGGCGCGTTCTCGTTCCTCGAGGTCAACACGCGTCTACAGGTCGAGCATCCCGTGACCGAGCTCGTCACCGGGCTCGATCTCGTCGCGCTCCAGCTGCGCATCGCTGCCGGGGAGCCCTTGCCGTTCGCGCAGGGTGATGTCCGTCGCAGCGGCGCGGCGATCGAGTGCCGCGTCACCGCGGAGGACGCGCAGCGCGGCTTCGTACCGGCGACCGGCCGCATCGCACTGTTGCGCGAGCCCGGCGGGCCCGGCGTGCGGGTCGACTCGGGTCTCTTCGAAGGGCTCACCGTGACGAGCGACTACGACCCGCTGCTCATGAAGGTGATCGCGCACGGCGCGGACCGGGCCGAGGCGCTCGCTCGCGCGCGCCGCGCCGTCAAGGAGACGATCGTCGCCGGCCTTCCGACGAGCCTCGCGTTCCACTCCCACGTCCTGGCCGAACCAGACTTCGTCGCGGGCGGCTACGACACGAGCTACGTCGCGACCCACTGGCCACCGCGCTCGCCGGCCGAGCTCGAGGACAGCGCGGTCACGGCCGCCGCGCTCGTCGCGGTGCTCGCGTCGCGCGCACGCTCCGCGCGCCGTCCGGTCGCGGCGCCGGATGGGGAGTGGTCGCGCGCGGGCCGCGAGGACGCGCTGCGGTGATCTATGAGGTGAGCGTCGGGGATCG
>DATEZK010000356.1:0-2322 GCA_035255665.1 Candidatus Limnocylindria bacterium | reverse complement strand
GTCTGCGCCAACCGCAGGGCCAGCGTGTGCTTCCCGATCGACCGCGGACCGCTGAGCTCGTATCCATGGGCCACGTCGCCGCGGGCCGCTCGCTCGCCAAGCCTGGCGAGCAGGCGACGCTGCCCGATCACATCTCGCACGGGACGCCAGGATTGTATGGCTGCTTTAGGCGAGCGCCTCGATGATGCGGCGCACCTGCGCCGGAAGGTGCGGGGCGAGACGGTAATAGCTCCAGATGCCCTGCTTGGTCGCCTCGACCAGGCCAGCGTCACGCAGCTTCGCCATGTGATGCGAGATCGTCGGCTGCGACAGGTCGAAGGTGGCGGTGAAGTCGCAGACGCACACGGGCTCCTTTGACGCGCGGAGGCAGAGGATGATCTGTACGCGCGTCGGATCGGCCAGCGCCTTCAGCACGTCCGCGATCTCTTCAGCCCGGGACGTGGGGACCTCGAGGTCCACAGTGCAGCAGACGCCTCGTTCGCGGTCGGGAAGGACTTCGAGCTTGGTCATGGGCGAAGGCTAACATGACCCATTGACAAACATCAATGGGTGGCTTAGACAGAAGGCATCGAGACCCATCAATGGGTCGTCCCACCGGAGGATACAGGTGAACGAGATAACTGGACTTGACGTCATCACTACGCAGGAGGCCGTAAGGGCTAAGTACGCCGAGCGAGCGCTCGAGATGGCCAAGGGCGCGTCGTCGTGCTGCGACGACAGCTGCGGCGAGGGAAGCTGCGGCGAGGGCTACTCCGCTGCGGAGCTCGCGAGCGTCGGCATCGACCCCGGCGCGAGCCTCGGCTGCGGGAATCCGACGCTGCTGGCGGACCTCCGGCCCGGCGAGGTCGTGCTCGATCTCGGATCGGGCGCCGGTCTCGACGTCCTGCTTTCCGCGCGGCGTGTCGCCCCCGGCGGCCACGCCTACGGCGTGGACATGACCGACGAGATGCTGGCGGTGGCCCGCGCCAATCAGGCGAAGGCAGGCATCGGCAACGCGACGTTCCTGAAGGGCACGATCGAGAGCGTCCCGCTACCGGACGCGTCGGTCGACGTGCTCATCTCCAACTGCGTCATCAACCTCGCCGCCGACAAGGGCGCGGTGCTGCGCGAGGCATTCCGCGTCCTGCGGCCGGACGGCCGCTTCGCCGTCGCCGACATGATCGCGCTCGAGGAGCTCGCGCCCGAGGCAAAGAAGAGTCTCGATCTCTGGGCAGGCTGCGTCGCGGGAACGATCTCGCTCGACGCGTACACGAACGAGCTGCGCGGCGCCGGCTTCGACGCCATCGACATCGAGGTCACGCGCGAGGTGAAGCTCGACGGCGTCGAGGGTCGGATCGCGAGCGCCTATATCCGCGCCCGCCGTCCGTCGCGCGTGGAGATCGCCGCCACATAAGCCGCCTCGGTCCGCTTGGCCACCGCCGGCCAGGAGAACTCGCGCTCCACACGTTCGCGTCCCGCCGCGCCCATACGCCGGGCGCGGTCGGGATCGCGGAGCAGGGCGAGGATCGCGTCGGCGATCGCGCGCGACTGATTCGCAACGTGAAGGCCGTCGACGCCTTCGCGCACGACCTCGCGCAGTGGCGCGATGTCACCGGCGATCACGGGCAGCCCCGCGCTCCACGCCTCGAGGTACGTGTGACCAAAGGTCTCGTGCTCCGAGGGCATGGCGAAGATCGTGGCGCGCGCGAACGCCTCGGCCTTTTCCTCCTCCGTCGCGACGCCGCGGTCGACCCAGCGCGGATCGCTCCGGCCGCGGTCGAGTGCCGCGTTCCACGCCGCCTGACCGATCGTGACGAAGCGGGCATCCGGTCGCTCCGCCCACACCAGCGGTGCCGCGGAGCGCAGCGCGTGGTAGCCCTTGTAGCGCTCGCGCCGCCCGACAAAGAGCACCGTCGCCTCGTCGCGCGCTACCACCGGTAGCGCGAGCAGGTTCGGGCCGACGCCCGTGACATGTACGTGCGGCGCGCCGTGCTCCCGGTACCAGCGGGCCTCCCACTCGGTCAGCGCGATGACCGCGTCATCCCGCATGTAGCGCCGAACGTCTGCGCCGCCGGCTCCAGAGAATGGCTGACCTGGGTGGACCAAAGGTGTTTCGACGAAAGCGGCACCGCCGTCGCGCGCGGCTCGCTCCAGCGGTCCGGCCCATTCCCGCGCGATCGAGTGCACGACATCCGCGCCGGCGATCGCGCTGCGGAGATGTTCGACGCGGACGAGCGCTGTCGGGAATAGGCCGTCGATGATGCGCGGCAACGAATGGCGCGCGGTCGGCAGCCTGATGCCTTACCTGTGGGAGTACCGCTGGCGGGTGCTGGTTGCGCTCGT
>DATEZK010000355.1:0-3408 GCA_035255665.1 Candidatus Limnocylindria bacterium | reverse complement strand
GTCCGTCGACCTCCACGGGCTCGCGCCGGGAACGTACACGCCCCACCGCACGGCGGCGGACATCGCTCGGGACCCTACCCTCGTGGAGCTCGGCCGTCGTCAGGTCGTCGACAACATCAGGCGCGCTGAGCGCGAGGGTTATGACGCCGCGGCGATCACGATCGTCCAGAACATCGGACTACGCGAGGCGCGCGCCGCCGTCGACATTCCGGTCGCAAGCTATGGCGAGGCCGCGATGCACGTGGCCTGCATGGTCGGTGAGCGCTTCAGCGTCGTGGCGTTCGACCGCGCGATCGCCGACATCATCGAGCGCGAGATCGCGCAACTCGGTCTCGCAACGCGCGCGGCCCCTGTCGAGGTGGTCGATACGGATTACGGCGGCGTGGTCGAGGCGTTCGCTCGACCCGAACGGCTCATCGACGCCTTCACCAAGGCGGCGCGGCGCGCAATCGACCGCGGCGCAGACGCGATCATTCCAGGCCAGACGATCATGGCCGAGGTCCTCTGGCAGCACGGCATCCACCGCCTCGGTACGGTGCCGATTGTTGACGCGGTCGGTGTGACCATTGCGATGGCGGCGCTCTTCGCGACCCTGCGACGCGCCGGCGACTAGACCTTCGCGATCTCCTCGAGGCTCGCAGCGATCTGGAGAATGCCCTCGCGGTAGTCGGCGATGCGGATGTGCTCGTCCGGCGCTTCCATGCGCGAGCCCCAGTACTCCACCCCGATGCCGACGGTCGGCGCGGGCTTGAACAGGTACTTCTGGGACATGCCGGTCGAGTTCGGCTTCGCGACCATCGGGCGGCCGTAGACACGGATCGACGCGCGCTGGACCGCTTGAACGAAGGGATCGGATAGCGGTGACCGGTAGGGCGTGCTCTGCCCAAGCACCTCGACGCGCAGGTGCGCGAGACCGATGCGTTCGAGGTGTCGCTCGAACAGCTTCCGCACCACGACGGGGTCCTGATCCGCAACGAGCCGGAACTCGAGCTTGCATCGGGCTTGCTGCGGCACGGCGAGCCGCACGCCGGGGCCCATCTCGCCAGCGTCAAGGCCACAGATGGCCAGGCTGGGCGTCGCGTAGAGGCGCCGCATGACGTCACGGCCGTTCTCGCCCAGGAGGAACCCGCCCAGCCCGTAGTCGGCAGGCATCCGCGCCTGGTCGGGCGTGACCAGCTCGTCGAGCATCCGCTCTTCGTCCGATATCAGCGGTCGGACGTCGTCGTAGAAGCCGTCGAGCGTGATCCGCTCGTCACGGTCCTTCAGTGAGGCGAGCATCCAGGTCAGGTCCCAGGCGGGATTTGAGAAGACGTTCAACCGGCTGAAGAGCGGTCGCTTCGCTCCCGTCGCCGTGATCTCGAGATAGAGGTAGCCCTTAGCGCCGAGGCTCATCGTGGGCCGCTCGAGCTCGTCCTTTGGGCCCGTTTCCCAGATCACCACGTCCGGCGCCAACGGTCGAACGTGCGACTGTACGAATGGTGGCAGTGTCGGATCGCCGACCTGACGCTTCCCCTCGATCAGGAACGTGACGTCGCAGTCCAGCGCGCCGCTCGCCAGCAGGGTTTCGACCGCGTGGATCCGCGAGAGCCCGGTGCCCTTGTCGTCCGCGGCGCCGCGGGCCCAGACGGCGTTCTTGTCGATCCGAGGACTGAGTTCCGCGCTCGCGTCGGCGGGGACGCCGGCGGTATAGGACGCGATGTCGTAATGATTGAAGAACAGGACCTTTCGCTTGCCGGACCGCGGAAGGCGGGCCCATACGACAGCATGCGAGCCCTCGCGCGGCACGACCTCGACCGTGAAGCCGAGATCCGCGAGCTTGTGTCGCAGCCAATCGGCGCCGCGGGCCATACCCGACTCATATCCGCCCCACGAGGGAATGCGACAGTACTCGACAAGCTCATCCTGGAAGCGCGAGAGGTGGGCGTCGACGTATGCCGTCGCCGCCCACCCCTCCGTCGCCGTGGTCACTTGTCCAGCCAGATGTATTTGATCGGGATCCGCTGGTTCACGAATGAGAATCGGAAGCCCTTCACGTACGGGTGGAAGAGGCTGTGGTAGTAGGGATCGCCGGTGGTGATGATGAACTGGAGCTCTGCGAGCTTGAGCTGCACATCGCGCAGCGCCTGCTTGCGCTGAACGGGATCGGCCGTTGCGCGCGCCTTATCGAGCAGGGCGTCCAGTGCGGGATCGTTGTAATTGCCGACGTTGCCCGAGCTCTTCGAGTGGTACTCGACGTAGGTGTAAGTGTCCGGTTCCGCGCTCGGTGTGAGGTTGTCTCCCAGGAGCTGATAGTTCCGGTCGACTCGCCGCTTCGATAGGTCGGCGGACTCGACGAACTGGAGTTGCAGGTCGATGCCCACAGCCTTGAGCTGCTGCTGCATCGCTTCGAGCATGACCGTGCGGTTCTGCGGGCTGCGCAGCAGGACTGCGGTGAGCTTGATGCCGCTCGCGTGGCCGGCATCGGCGAGAAGCTGCTTCGCCTTCGCGACGTCCTGCTTGTAGTTCGGCATCTCGCTCACCGGTAACGCCCAGTCCGTGAGCGCTGTCGGGATCGGGCCGTTCACGATGCCGACGCCGCCGCCAAGCGCGTTGGCGATGGCCTGGCGGTCCAGAGCGAGTGAGATCGCCTGCCGCACGCGCACGTCGTCGAGCGGCTTCTCCTTGACGTTGATACGCGTCATGACGCTGAAGTTGCCGGGGAACTTCTCACTGACCAGCGTGGGGGTGGATTGGAGTAGCTGTTGAGCGAGGTTGTCGACGAGCAGGTCGGTGAAGTCGAGCTGTCCAGATCGGAGCGCGGAGGTCCGCGTTCCCTCATCGGGGATGATCACCTGTGTGTAACCGTCGAGGTACGGGAGCGGCTTCCCGTCAGCGCCAGCCTTCCAGTAGCTCGGGTTCTTCGCGTAGACGTACTTCGCCTGGCGCTGAACGTCCCTGAGGATGAACGGCCCGGTGCCGATCGCGGCAGTCTTGAAGTTCACCTCCGACTTCGGAGCGATCGCGGCGAAAACCGTGCCGAGGTTCGCGAGAAGTGGCGCGAAGGACTGCGAGAGGGTCAGGCGGACCGTGTATGGGTCCACGACGTCGACCTTCGTGATGACGTTGAACAGGTCGCGCTTGATGTTCTCCGCATCGACGGCGAGCATCCGCCCGATGCTGAACGCGACGTCGTCGGCATTCATCTCGCGGCCGCTGATCGGCGCCACGTCATGGAACTTGACGCCCTTCCGTAGGAAGAAGGTGTAGGTCTTCCCATCGGGGCTGATGTCCCACCGCTCGGCCAGCCCTGGCTCGATGATGTGCGTGCCCGGCGGCACGTCGGGACCCGTCTTGAACTGGGTCAGCCCGTCGTAAACGAGCGAGACGAAGTTCTGCGCGGTCGTACCGCGGTGCGGGTCGAAATGGTTC
>DATEZK010000354.1:0-2234 GCA_035255665.1 Candidatus Limnocylindria bacterium | reverse complement strand
GCAGAACGCGCACATGGCGCTCTCGATCGCGAACCGCGGCTACGTGCTGCAGACCGGCAAGATCGTGCTCTCGGACAGCGCGAAGAACCTCGCTGCGAACGAGATGGTCCGAAAGGCGTATCTCGGCGTCGACTGAGCGGCCCCGCGCCGGCGTTCCCCTAGCCGTCACGCTCCGCCTGTAGCCGCTTTGAGGCCCGGCTGCGCCACGCCTCGGTCACGACATCCGTCAGCAGCTCGACGTCGATCAACGGGAGGCGGACCAGGACCGCCGAGTAGCCGTCGTAGTGCGGCTCGGTGAAGAACACCCTCGAGTCCATCGCGAGTAAGACCTGTTTGTCGATGTCGTTCCCGACGCGCACGACGATCACGTCAGGGTTCGGCACGCGCGTCCGCTTCGGCGCGACCCGTTCGGGCCATAGCCACACGAACATCTTGCCCTCGACGAGGAACCGGAACTCGTTGGGATCCTCGCTCGCACCCGGGAGCGACAACGCGATGCGGCGCACGTCGCGCTGAGTGGCCACGGGCGATGGATGCTACACACTGACCTCGTGAACATCACCAAATTGCAGGTCCCACCGGACGTCGAGAACGTCGTCGCCGCGCTCGAGAAGGCCGGGCACGCGGCGTACGTCGTCGGCGGCTGCGTGCGCGACGCGATCCGTGGCGTCGATCCGCAGGACTGGGATGTCGCGACCGACGCGACCCCCGAGCAGATCCAAAAGCTCTTCGCGAAGTCGCTTTACACCAATCGCTTCGGCACGGTGGTGGTCCGATCGGGCGACCACGAGGTCGAGGTCACGACCTACCGCGTCGAGGCGGGGTACACCGACCATCGCCGCCCCGATCACGTCGCGTTCACCGACTCGCTCCGGGAGGACCTGTCGCGCCGCGACTTCACGATGAACGCAATGGCCTGGCGGCCCGGCAAGAACGGGACACCCGGCGAGCTCGTGGATTTCTTCGGAGGGCAGCGCGATCTAGAGGCGCGCATCCTGCGGGCCGTCGGCGAGCCGGACGAGCGCTTCCGCGAGGACGCGCTGCGGATGCTGCGCGCGGTGCGCTTCGCGACGCTCCTCGACATGAAGATCGACGAGCGCACCGTCATCGCCATCCGCCGCAACGCGCATCTTGCGGCGACGCTCTCCGGGGAGCGGATCAACCAGGAGATCACGAAGATCCTCGGCGCTCCGCGTCCGTCGGTCGCCTTCCGGATGCTGTCCGACGTCGGGCTGCTCGCGGTCCTCTGCCCGGAGCTCGAGGACTGCAAGAACACGCCACAGGAGAAGTTCGCGGCGCAGAACGTGTTCGAGCACTCCCTCGCGACGGTCGACGCCACGCCGGCGAACGATCTCGTCCTGCGCCTCGCCGGCCTCTTCCACGACATCGGCAAGCCGGAAACGTCCGCCGACGGGCACTTCCACCAGCACGAGTTCGTGGGCGAGTTCAAGGCGCGGCAGATCCTGCGGCGCTGGAAGTTCGAGAAGGAGACGGTGGCCGAGGTCGCGCATCTGATCCGCAATCACATGTTCTGGTACGAGACTCATTGGACGGACTCGGCGGTCCGCCGCTTCATCCGAAAGATCGGGCTCGAATACATCCCGGCGCTGTTCGCGCTGCGGCGCGCGGACAACATCGGCAGCGGCGCGCGGTCGCCGCGCATGTACGCGCTCGAGGCTCTCTGGCAGCGCGTCCAAGAGCAGATCGCGGCCGCGAACGCGTTCTCGCCGCGCGATCTCAAGATCGACGGCCACGACATCATGCGCGAGCTCGGCATCCCGCCCGGGCCGGAGGTCGGTCGCATCATCAATGAGCTCTTTGAGCGCGTGCTCGACGAGCCCTCGCTGAATACAAGCGAGAAGCTGATCGAGCTCGCCAAGACGATTCGGCCCTAGCCGGGCCAGATGAACGAGAAGCTTGCCGCGGAAATCGTACGGATGACCGACGAAGATCAGCTGATGCGCCAGAAGATGCAGACCATGCACACGGAACTGATCTCCGTCGATGCGCGCAATACGCAGCGGTTGCGCGAGATCGTCGCGGAGATCGGGTGGCCAACGCGCACTAAGGTCGGCGAGCAGGCCGAGCACCTGGCGTGGTTGCTGGCGCAGCACGCCGACCGTGACGTGCCGTTCCAGCGCGAGTGCCTGGCGCTGATGGAGGCGGAGTCAGCTGACGAGGTGTGCCCCAAGCACCTCGCCTACCTCGTCGACAGGATCCGCTTAGCGGAGGGC
>DATEZK010000353.1:0-10677 GCA_035255665.1 Candidatus Limnocylindria bacterium | reverse complement strand
AGGCGTCATCATGCCTCCATGGCTCGACACCGAGGGCGGCTCGCTTCCCGCGGAAACGGTCCGATCGATCGTCGAGTATCTCCAGGGACTGGGGAAATAGGTGATCGCTGAGGTCGGCGAGTCCGGCGAGTTCTACATGGTCTTCGTCACCACGGTGATCCTGATCGCGGCCCTGTACTTCCTGCAGAAGTGGTGGACCACTTACCGGTAGGCACCGAGGCCCAGCGACCGCTGCCGAGGCAGGCCACGCTCGCGCTCCTCGTCGGCCGCATCACGACGATCAAGCTGGCCTACTGGGCTGCTCTCACGGTGTTCGAGCTCGCGCTGTCGCTCGATCCTCGACCGCGAGACGAGCGCTTTGGTTCATCCATCGCCTTCGCGGCGCTAGCGACGTTCCTCGCGCTGCTCTGGGCGCAGCGCTCGGCGCGCGCGATCGACCCCCGAGTCGGCGGAATCTCCCGCTCGATACCGACGATCGCGACCACATTCGCGGCAGCGACGGTCGTGGCGTCGCCCGCGAGCCTGCCCCTCCTGCTCGTCGAGCGGCAGCGCTCGATCGAAGGCTGCGTTGGATCAGTTACGTGTCATCCGGAGGCGCTTTGGCTGTGGGTCGCGACACTGTTCATCGGCTTTCTGATCATCCCAGCAATGTTCGCTTTATCACTCAGATCGAGTCGCTAAGTAGGCTGTCTACCTATTCGGGTATGCCATGCTGCGCTCGGTGGGTGTACAGAAGCGTGTCCTCGTGGTCGATGACGATGCCAGCATCCGTGAGCTGCTCTCGACAGTGCTCGAGGACGACGGGTACGAGGTCGTGCCCGCGACGAACGGTGCGGACGCGCTGAGCGTCTGCGAGCGCTGGCGTCCCGACGTGATCGTGCTCGACCTGATGATGCCGGTCATGGACGGCTGGACGTTCGCGAAGCGGCTGCATGAGACGGATGACATTCCGATCGTGGTGCTCTCGGCCGCCAACGATCTCGAGCGTCACGCGAAGTCCGTCGGCGCACGGGATGCCGTCGGCAAGCCGTTCGACCTCGATCAGCTCCTTCCGAAGGTCGCGCGCGCCGCGGAGGCCGTCTAGCCCTTCCTAGACTGCGATCGTGACCATCCCGTGGCGTCCGCTGGTCCTGCTCCTCCTGGTGCTTTCACCGACGCTCGTTCTCGCGATGCTGCTCGCCGATCCCTCGCGCAACACGTCGCTTGTCATACCGGTCGAGCACTTCGTGATCACGACGAACGTCTCGGTCGTTGCGCTGCTCGTCGCGATCTTCGTCGCACGCGCCGCGCTGGGAGCCGGCCACTACCGGAGCCTCCTTGTCGCCGTCGGGTTCCTCTGCATGGCCGGGGTGTTCATGGTCCATGGGCTATCGACCCCCGACGTGCTGCAGCGCGGCGATAAGCGGGACGACGCCGGTCTCGTCGTCGGGGTGTCGGCCCAGATCGCGCTCTGGACCTCGGCGCTCTTCTTCGCGATCCGCTACACGCCGGCCGCGTCCTTCCTCGAGCGGCATGCACCGCCGCGAGCGCTACTCGCGGGCGTCATCGCCGCCATCGGCGCGTACGCGGTGGTCGCGATCGGCTGGCCGGCCGCGCTCGGTGGCCTCGCGCGCTGGATCCTGGTCGGCGGCGGCGCGTACGCGAACTACGACCCGAGCGCGTACGGCACCGCTGGATACACGCCGCCCGACCTTCTTGGCGGCGCGGGCCTCATCCCGTATCTGGTGTCGGGCAGCACGGTCGCGTTCAACGGGATCGCGGCCTGGGCGCAGGGTCGCGACTACGTCCGCACGCGACTCCCGATGCAGGGCGCGCTCGCGGCGTCGTACGTCCTGCTCGCCCAGGCGCAGCTCTCGCAGTTCCTCGGCCCGGTATGGACGCTCTCGTGGTGGGAGTACCACGCGCTGATGTTCGCGGCGACCGTCGTCGCGCTCGGCGCGCTGTTCCTCGAGCTCGATCGTCGTCGCGGGCTCGAGCGCTTCCTGCCGCCGACCGTCGTCGAGCGCGTCATCGGCGGCGACCCGCTGCGTCTCGAGGGCGAGCGGCAGACCGTGACCATCCTCTTCGCCGATCTCCGCGGATCGACCGCGCTCGCGGAGAAACTGTCGCCCGAACAGGTGGTCTCCGTTATGAACGCCTACCTGCGCGTGATGGCGCGGTCGGTGATCGATGCCGGCGGGATTCTCGACAAGTTCACGGGCGACGGGCTCATGGCGATCTTCGGCGCGATGGGCGATCCCGACCACGGCGCACCGGCCGCCGCGCGCGCCGCGCTCGCGATCCGCGCGAACATCACGACGCTCAACGCCGAGCGCACACGCACCGGAGAGCCGGTCGTGCAGTTCGGCGTCGGCATGCACACCGGCGACGTCGTGCTTGGCGCGATCGGGCTGCCCGAGCGCTCGGATTACACGGCGATCGGCGACACGGTGAACACCGCGTCGCGCATGGAGACGCTGACCAAGGAGTACAAGGTCGACGCGGTGCTATCGGGCGCGACCGCCGGACACCTTCGTGACGATGGCGTCGAGCTGCGCTCGCTCGGCGAGACTCAGGTCCGCGGCAAGTCCGAGACGCTTTCGATCTTCACGCTCGATTAGGACCGACACACCCAAGCCTGAGGCGCACGCCGGCCCGTCAGCGCTTGTCGAGGATTCGCGCCACCACATACAGCGCAAACCCAAAGAGCAGGAGCCTGAACGACGTATCGCCGTTCTCGCCGTCCACTCCGAGGATGGCAGCGGCCGCGACTGCGACCGCCGACGCCAGTAGGAGCAACGATCGGAGGAGCCAGGCCGTGAGCATCCGCTCCCTCATCGCGAGGGCACGCTACAACGACTTCGCTGTGCGGCGCGCACGCGGCGCGGCCGCGCCGTCGAGGACAGTGAGCCCCGCCGGCGTTCGCGCCAGCCATTCGCGCGCCGCAACGAGCGCACGCACGGTCGCGATGAACTCCTGCGCCGCGCGAGACAGCCTGCGATCGCGCCGATGCGCGAAGCCGATGGTCCGCGTGAGCTCGGGCTTCGCGATCCGCACCGCGCGGAGCGGTCCGGAGCGCTCGACAACGAGGCTCGGCACGACGGCGACGCCCAGACCCGCCGCCGTCAGGCGCAGCACGCCGTCCATCTCGCCGCCCTCGAGCGCGAACGTCGGCTCGAATCCCGCCCGGCGGCACGCGGCGACGGTCGTCGCCCGAAGGTCATAGCCGTCGCGGAACATCACGAGTGGCACGCCACGCAGCTCGGCGATCGAGACGCTCCGGCGCCGCGCGAGCGCATGTGCTTTCGGGACCGCGAGAACGAGCTCTTCGCGGAGCAGCGGCGTGGTCTCGAGGATGTCGTGGTGCATCGGCAGGATCACCAGCGCCACGTCCAACGCCCCGTTCTCTAACTCACTGACAAGATCGCGCGAGCCCGCCTCGTGAAGCACGAGCTCGATGCCGGGGAAGCTCTGGTGGTATCGCGCCAGCGCCGGTGGGATCAGCGTCGTTGAGAGGCTCGGGGTCGAGCCGACCGAGAGCCGTCCGCGCCGCATTCCGGTGAGATCACGGACCTCGCTCTCCGCCCCTTCGACGTCGACGAGCACGCGACGCGCAAGTGGGAGGAGCGCCTCGCCCGCGGGGGTGAGGGAGACGTTGCCGCGCATCCGGTGGAACAGCGGCGCGCCGAGCTCGTCTTCCAGGCGACGTATCTGCTTGGAGACCGAGGGCTGGGCGACCGCGAGCTCGCGCGCCGCCTTCGTGAAGTGCCTTTGCTCGGCCACCGCCACGAAGTAACGCAGCTGGTGCAGCTCCACGACCATAGCCTACGGCTATCGTCATGAGCACGTCCATATCTTTGCCTAGAGGGATGGCAATGCGTACCGTGGCAGGCGGTGGCGACGACGACGGCCAGCGTCCGCGAGCGTCCGCATGAACGTCAGGATCGGTGGTGGATCGAGCCACTCACGATCGTGCTCGTCCTCGGGCTCTTCGGCGTATACGCGTTCGTCGTGAGCGTCCTGAACTCGAACTACTACCTCGACCCGTATCTCTCGCCGTTCTACTCGCCGTGCCTCACGACCGGGTGCGTGCATCCGACCTTTCCGGTGATCGGCGACTGGTACAACCTCTCTCCCGCGTTCCTCATCGTCGCGTTCCCGCTCGCGTTCCGCGTGACCTGCTACTACTACCGCCGCTCCTACTACCGCGCGTTCTTCTGGTCGCCGCCGGCGTGCACCGTCCCGGACGCGCGCGCCAAATACAGCGGCGAGACGCGTTTTCCATTCAACCTCCAGAACCTGCACCGCTATGCGCTCTACCTCGCGATCCCGGTCCTGGCGATCCTGTGGTGGGACGTGTTCCTCGCGTTCAACTTCGACGGGCGTTTCGGCGTTGGGATCGGGTCGCTGATCATGCTCGCGAACGTCGTCCTGCTGAGCGGGTACACGTTCGGCTGCCACGCCGCGCGCTACCTCGTGGGCGGCTACCTCGACTCGTTCCACGGCAAGTCGCTGCGCTTCCGGCTGTGGAGCATCGCGAATCGACTGAACGCGAACCACGGACGCTGGGCCTGGTACAGCCTCTTCAGCGTGATGCTCACGGACCTGTACATCCGTCTTGCGGCGATGGGCGTGATCACCGACCTGCGGTGGATCTCGTGACGTTCGCCAGAGCGCTGCCGTGCGAGCTGGACCGGGTGGCCCCGTCGTACCAATTCCACGAGGTCCATTGGACGACAGTCCGCGCCACGCCCGATCGCGCGTACCGCGCGATCAAAGAGGTCACCGCCTCCGAGATCCTGTTCTTCCGTGAGCTGACCTGGCTGCGGCGCTTCGGCCGGCGCGGTCCAGAGAGCATCCTGAACGCGCCGGAACGTCGGCCACTGCTGGATGTCGCGACACGGACATCGTTCATCACGCTCGCCGAGACCCCGCGGGAGATCGTGGTCGGCACGGTCGTCGTCGCGCCGCCGCACGCACCGCGTGCGAGACCGATCAACGCCGAGCAGTTCGCGGCGCTCGCCGCGCAGGGCGGTCATGCGCTCGCGACCATGAACTTCGTCGTGACGCCGCGCACGGATGGCACGTGCGTCGTGTCAACGGAGACCCGTGTCTTCGCGACCGATGAATCGGCGCGCCGGCGCTTTGCCGCGTATTGGCGGCTGATAAATCTCGGCAGCGCGTTCATCCGCCTCATGTGGCTGCGCGCCATCAAGCGCCGCGCCGAAGCGGAGCGCACCTAGTGGCCGAGTACGAGACCCACGACTACGACGTCGTCGTGATCGGCGCGGGCGGCGCTGGCCTGCGCGCCGCGATCGAGGCGAACGCGATGGGTGTGAAGACCGCGCTCGTCTGCAAGTCCCTGCTCGGCAAGGCGCACACCGTGATGGCCGAGGGCGGGATCGCCGCGGCGCTGGGCAACGTGTGGAAAGAGGACAACTGGAAGGTCCACTTCCGCGACACCATGCGCGGCGGCAAGCTGCTGAACAACTGGCGCATGGCGCAGCTGCACGCGCAGGAGGCACCCGACCGCGTCCTCGAGCTCGAGGAGTGGGGCGCGCTGTTCGACCGCACGAAGGACGGGCTGATCCTGCAGCGCGACTTCGGCGGCCACCGGTACGCACGGCTCGCACACGTCGGCGATCGGACCGGCCTCGAGATGATCCGCACGCTCCAGAACCACGCCGTGCATCGCGGCATCGACGTGTTCATGGAATGCACGCTGTACCGGCTGCTCACCGAGGACGGCAAGGTCTCGGGCGCGTTCGGGTACTGGCGGCAGAGCGGGAAGCTCGTGCTGTTCCGCGCGAAGGCCATCGTGCTCGCGACCGGTGGCGTCGGCAAGGCGTGGAAGATCACCTCGAACTCGTGGGAGTACACCGGTGACGGACTCGGCATGGCGCTCGACGCCGGCGCCGACCTCATCGACATGGAGATGACGCAGTTCCATCCGACCGGGATGGTGTGGCCAACGAGTGTTCGCGGGATCCTGGTCACGGAGGGCGTGCGCGGCGACGGCGGAACGCTGAAGAACAGCAAGGGCGAGCGATTCATGTTCCGCTACATCCCCGACTTCTTCCGCGCGGAGACGGCCGACACGCAGGAAGAGGCCGACCGCTGGTACGAGGACAAGAAGAACAATCGCCGGACGCCTGATCTGCTGCCGCGTGACGAGGTCGCGCGCGCGATCAACGCTGAGGTCAAGGCGGGGCGGGGCAGCCCGCATGGCGGCGTCTTCCTCGACATCGCGTCTCGCCGCTCCGCCGATTACATCAAGAAGCGCCTGCCTTCGATGTACCACCAGTTCAAGCAGCTCGCCGACGTCGACATCACGAACACGCCCATGGAGGTCGGGCCGACGCTGCACTACATCATGGGCGGCGTCCGCGTCGACGCGGACTCGGCCCAGACGACCGTGCCCGGCCTTTTCGCCGCGGGCGAGGTCGCCGCAGGGATGCACGGCGCGAACCGCCTCGGCGGCAACTCGCTCTCCGACCTGCTCGTCTTCGGCCGGCGTGCCGGGCTCTACGCCGCCGAGTACGCCAAGCGGGTCGCGAGGATGCCACGCGTCGACGATGGTCAGGTCGATGCCGCGGCGACCGGCATGCTCGCGCCGTTCGATCGCCGCGAAGGCGAGAACCCGTACGCGGTGCATGCCGATCTGACGGAGACGATGCACGAGCTCGTCGGGATCATCCGCACCCGCGCGGAGCTGGAGGAGGCGCTGACGCGGATCGGCCGCCTCCGCGAGCGTGCGCAGCGCGTCGGCGTGCCGGGCTCGCGCATCTACAACCCCGGCTGGCACCTCGCGCTCGACCTGTTCACGCTGCTGACCGTCTCGGAAGCGGTCGCGATGTCCGCGCTCCTGCGTGAGGAGAGCCGCGGCGGGCACACGCGTGACGACTTCCCGAAGCCCGATCCCGAATGGGGGAAGAAGAACGTGGTGGTGCGCCGGCGCGATGGCCGGCTCGAGCTGAAGCCAGAAGCGTTGCCGGGCGTGCCCGCGGAGCTGCGTCCGCTCATCGGCGAGGACAAGCCGACCGGCAAGGTCGCCCTCGAGCCGGTCGCGGCGGCAAGCGCGAAGGAGTAGCCGTGGCCGACGTCCGCATGAAGCTCTGGCGCGGCGACAGCTCCGGAGGGGCGTTCGTCGATTACACCGTGCCAACCGATGAGGGCATGGTCGTCCTCGACGTCGTGCATCGGATCCAGGCCACGCACGCGCCGGATCTCGCCGTGCGGTGGAACTGCAAGGCCGGCAAGTGCGGCTCGTGCAGCGCCGAGATCAACGGCCACCCAAAGCTCATGTGCATGACGCGGATGAACACATTCGAGGCGGGTGAGGAGATCCTGGTCTCGCCGGTGAAGACGTTCCCGGTCATCAAGGATCTCGTCACCGACGTCTCCTTCAATTACGAGAAGGCGAAGGAGATCCCCGCGTTCAAGCCGAAGCCGAAGGAAGCGGACGGCACCAGGCGGATGTACCAAGAAGACGTCGAGCGCGTGCAGGAATTCCACAAGTGCATCGAGTGCTTCCTGTGCCAGGATGTCTGCCATGTCATTCGCGACCACGAGGAGAACAAGCCGTCGTTCTCGGGCCCGCGGTACTTCGTGCGGCTCGCCGCGCTCGAGATGCATCCGCTCGACACGAACGACCGCATCGACCTCGCGCGACTGAAGCACGGCCTCGGCTACTGCAACGTCACCAAGTGCTGCACCGACGTGTGTCCCGAGGACATCCACATCACGGACAACGCGATCATCCCGCTCAAGGAGCGCATC
The DNA here is from genome assembly GCA_035255665.1 of Candidatus Limnocylindria bacterium. Taxonomy (GTDB): domain Bacteria; phylum Chloroflexota; class Limnocylindria; order P2-11E; family P2-11E; genus CF-39. The sequence continues at coordinate 2,919 of DATEZK010000353.1, read as the reverse complement.
GTGACCCGCACGTACGATCCGATCGCGTGGGCGCTGCGCCGGATGCGCGGTCAGCCCGCCGATCTGGGCGCGGGAGAGCCGGAGCCTCCATCGGCCTGAGCTCGCGTCTCCTCTTCCAGATCGTGGTCGGTGTGGTGCTGGCGACGACACTGCTCTTCCTCGTCATCAGGCCGGCCGTCGACCGTGGCGGGGCCGGCGAGCTGCTCGTGATCGCCGGGATCTTCGCCGCGGTCCTGCTCGTCGAACGGTGGTTGCGGACGCGCTGATGCCCTGCTGACCCCCTTTTCTGGGGCTTTGGGTGCTAGGCTCGGCCGCCGAGGGGCAAAGGCATTCGATGAAGCCACTTCCGCGCGCCGCGAAGTTCCTGATTGCGGTCACCGTCCTCCTCGCCACGCCGTACGTGGCGCTTGGGGTGCGCGACGCGCTGGACGGGCGCGTCAGCCCTGAGTACCTGGGCCTCCTCTTCCTCTCGGCCTTCGTCCTGTCGGTCCGCCCCATCCGCGTCCAGACGAACACGGAGCTGTCGGCGTCGGACGTCGCGGTGATCGCGGGCATCGTTCTCATGCCGCCCGGTGCGGTGGCGTGCATGGCGGCAGCGGCGCGGCTCCTCATCGACGTCCTCTCGGGCAAGGGTCCGCTCCAGATGATCCGCAACGCCGCGTCGGTGGCGGTCGCTACCGGTACGGCCGCGGTCGTGTACACGATCTTCCGTGCCGAGCTGCTGAGCCTTGTCGAGCCGACCGCCGCCACGATCATCGCCGGCGTCGCCTCGGTGCTCATCCTCGTGTTCGTCGACATCGCGCAGATCGTGCTGCTGCAGCGCGCGCTGCGGAACGTGGCCTTCGACAAGGTCACGCGCCAGTGGGTGGACCGCACGGTGCGCGCTCAGCTCCTGTGGAGCCTCGCGGCGGTCATCACAGTCCAGGTCGTGCTGATCGAGCCCTGGTTCCTCGTGCCAGGTATCCCGCTCTTCTTCTTCGGCTACCTCGACATTCGCGCGCGCTTCGCGGCAGAGCGCCGCGCGCGACTGCTCGCGACGCTCGTCGACGTCGGCCACTCCGTCGGCAGCTCGCTCGATCCGGTAAAGGTCTTCCGTGAGGTCTTTGAGCAGGTGCGAAAAGCGCTCGACGTCGACGCGTTCTACGTCGCGATCGCCGTCCCCGAGCGCGGCACCCTCTCGTTCCGCTACTTGTACGACGGCGGCGAGGAGATGGAGCCCGAGGAAAGCCCAATGGCTGGCACGCTGGGTGGACTCGCGGTCGAGCGCGACAAACCGATCCTGCTCCACGACGCCGAGCGCGACCGCGTACGGCTCAAGCTGCCGCCGCGGAGTGCGTGGGGAAAGGTCGTCGAGCGGTCGATCATCGTCGCGCCGCTACGCCTGCATGGAAAGGCCATCGGCGCGATCTCGGCGCAGAGCTCGCGGCCAAACGCGTACGACGAGGGCGACCTCGAGCTGCTCTCCGCCATCGCCAACGAGGCGGCGATCGCGATCGAGCGTGCGGACCTGTACGACCGCACCCTCGCCCTGTCACGACGCCTCTTCGACCTGCACCGCATCGGCCTCGAGCTCGCGACCCACAAGGAGCTGCCCGCTCTCGTCCGGGCGCTGGCGGACTCGGTGCAGGAGATGATGCAGGCGTCGGCGGTGTCGGTGTACCTCGACGTCGGCGGCGACAGCCTCGAGTTCGCGGCGACGACCGGTTCGCCGTCGAGCGACGTGCTCATGCTCCCGAAAAGCAGCCCGGTCATCGCCAAGTTCCTCGAAGCCGGGACACCGATGCAGATCCACGACGAAGACGACGCATCGAAGAACGAGCGCAAGCTGCTACGCCGCTTCGGCCATCAGAGCATGCTGCTCCAGCCACTACGGCTCGCGGACAAGCTGGTCGGCGTGCTCTTCGTCACGTGGAAGGAGCACCACGTCGTCTCGAGTGAAGAGCACGAGCTCATCGGCGTTCTCTCGGGCTTCGGCGCGGCCGCCATCCGCAGCATTGGCCTCTACCGAGAGCTTGACGACGCGTATCTCTCGACAGTGTCGGCGCTCACCGCGACGATCCAGGCCCGCGACCACTACCGGGAAGACCATCAGCGCCGTGTGGCCGCGGACGCGCTGGCGCTCGGCGAGCGAGTCCACCTGCGGCCGGAGGAGATGCGCGATCTCCGCTACGCGTCGCTGTTCCATTCGCTCGGGAAGATCGGCATCCCCGCCTCGATCCTTGGCAAGAACGGTCCGCTCACGCCTGAGGAGATCACGATCGTGCGCGAGCACCCTCTGCTCGGGGCGCGCATCCTCGAGTCGATCCGCTTCCTGAAGGGTGTCGTGCCGATCGTGCGTCACGCGAACGAGCGCTGGGACGGCACGGGTTATCCGGACGGCCTCTCTGGCGAAGCGATCCCGCGCGCCGCACGGATCCTCAACATGGTCATCGGATACCACGCGATGCTCGCCGACCGTCCGTATCGCATCGCGCTGCGCTCCGACGTCGCGCTCGGAGAGCTGCGGCGCCTGGCTGGCGCGTGGTACGACCCGACGATGGTCGACCAGTTCGTCGCGATGATCGAAGCGCGTGGTGTGATCGAGGCCGCGGAGGAGGAGGTCGGGACGAGCCGCGAGCTCGCGATCCTCGCCGACCTGACCCCCGAGTTCCACACCATCCTCGACCTGCAGCAGCTCCTCGACCGCATCCTCAGCATCCTGCTCAAGAGCATGCCCGGCAGCCGCCTCACGATCCTTCTGCGTGAGGATCAGACCGACGACCTCGTGGTCCGCGCGCTCACGGGTCTGCCGACCGCACCCGGCACGTCGCTGCGGATCCCTTCGGGTCGCGGCATCTCGGGTTGGGTGCTCGAGCATCGTCAGCCGCAGCTCGTCGACGATGTCCATCTCGACCCGCGCTACATCGGCGACCCCGAGAT
>DATEZK010000352.1:0-3957 GCA_035255665.1 Candidatus Limnocylindria bacterium | reverse complement strand
GCGCGGCGGCAGTTCTTGGTTTGTACGAGCGGATCGGCCTGCGCGCGCTGCTCCACCGGATCGGCGCGACACGGGTGCTGCCCCGCGGTCTGCGCCGGCTTGAGGCGCTTTATCCGCCGTTCGCGCGACCGCGCTACCGCGCGCCGGCGATGCCGCCGGCCCCACGAGCGCGGGTCGCCCTCCTGCTCGGGTGCGTGATGCGCGTCGCGTACGGCGACGTCCACACAGCGGCCGGCCGCATGCTCGCAAGACAGGGGATCGCCGTGATCGACGCTCCCGCGCAAGTGTGCTGCGGCGCCCTTCACGCGCACGCGGGCGAACGCGAGGACGCGCGCGCGCTGGCACGCCGCAACATCGCGGCGTTCGAGGACGCATCCGTCGATTTCGTCATCGTCGACGCCGCCGGATGCGGCGCGCACATGAAGGGCTACGGCGCGCTGCTCGCCGACGACGAGACATGGCACGAGCGCGCAGCCGCGTTCGCGGCGAAGGTTCGCGACGTGAACGAGTACCTCGCTGAGGTGGCCGGTCAGCGGCTGGGACGGCTCGACCTTCGCGCGACGTACCAGGATGCCTGTCATCTGGCGCACGCGCAGGGGATCCGCAAGCAACCGCGCGACCTCCTCTCACGCGTGCACGGTCTGGAGCTGATCGAGATGGCCGACGCGGACGTCTGCTGCGGCAGCGCGGGCTCGTACAACCTCACGCAGCCCGATTACTCGGATCGGCTCCTGGGCCGCAAGGTCGACGCGATCCTCGCGACGGGCGCACGGGCCGTCGTCAGCGCGAACCCCGGCTGCATGCTGCAGATCGAAGCCGGCCTCAGAGCGCGCGGGTCGCAGCTGCCCGTGCTTCACGTGGTCGAGGTGCTCGACCGCGCGATGTCATAGGAATGACGACTCATTGAGCGCGCGCCGAATCCTGGTGATCGCCAGCGCAACGCTCGCGACGATCGTCGCGGTCCTCGCGCTGCTGTTCATCCCTCTTTCGATCGCCGTCGGTCATCCGCTGAACGCGGTCGCCGAGCTCCTTGTGCTGATCGTGTGCGTGTGGTGGGTCGCGCGGGTCATGCGCGGGGACCGTCGCCGCCGGCTCGCCGCGGAGGCGGCTCTAGCGCCCGAGCGTCGGCCCGAGCGGCGCCAGCCACGCCGGCCGATCACCTTCCAGCTGCGCGAGACGCTGGTGACGTTCGCGATCTGGGCGACGCTGATCTTCGCGTTCGACGCGCTGGCACTCGGGATGGACCCGTTCGTGAATATCGGCGTCGCGGCCTTCGCGGGCTTCATGCTCGCAACGCTGACCGTCACCGGAAGGCACATGATGTTTCGGCTCACCGCAGAAGAAGATGAACAGGCGCGACGCGCACGGGAGAACGGCTGATGGATCTCGGCGTTCAGATCGAGCCGCAGTTCGGCTTCAGCTATGCGGATGTCCTCGGCATCGCGCGCGAGGCGGAGACTGCCGGCTTTCGCGCACTGTGGGTATCCGACCACCTGTTCCTGGGTGCCGACGCGGTCGCGACCGATTGCCTCGAGGCCTGGACGCTTCTCGCCGCCCTCGCGGTGGACACGAAGAAGATCCGCATCGGTCCGATGGTCACCGCGCAGTCGTACCGCAACCCCGCGCTGCTAGCGAAGATCGCGGCCGGCGTCGACCAGATGTCCGGCGGTCGCGTCGAGTTCGGCGTCGGTGCCGGCTGGAAGGAGGTCGAATACAAGGCTTACGGCTACGACTTCCCTGACGCGCCGACACGCGTGACGCAGCTCGTGGAGACGCTCGAGATCTGCACGCAACTGTGGGCAAAGGACAAGGCGACGTACCGCGGAAAGCACTACCGCATCGAGGACGCCGTCTCGTCACCGAAGCCGGTGCAGAAGCCGTTCCCGATCTGGATCGGCGGCACCAAGCCGCGCGTGATGCGCATCGCCGCGAAGTACGCCCAGTGGTTCAACATGTCGAATCCGGGGCAAGCGGCCGAGCCGCGCATCGCGGAGCTCAACAAGATGCTGCCCGAAGCCTGCAAGGCGGTCGGACGAGATCCGGCGACGCTCAAGCGCAGCCTCTTCATCCAGGTGCTCGTCGCGCCGAGCCGCCGCGAGATCGACGAGATCGCGAGCGCGCTTGGGTCGCGCACGAAGACGAGCGGACCGGAATGGCTGAAGGCGCGTCCCGCGCTGATCGTCGGGACGCCCGATGAGGTCGGCACACGGCTGCGCGCGATCGCCGCCGGCGGCATCGATCACGCGAACGTGATGTTCCCGTACAAGTTCGAGCTCGCCGGCGTGCGCGCACTGCGCGAGGTCGCGAACGCGCTCTAGGCCCGCCCGCGCCACTCGCGCAGTACTTCGCTCAGGGAGTGGAACAGCTCGACGCTCGCGTCGATCTCGTCACGGTTTATCGAGACGCTTTCAACGTTGACGCCGAGCGGTATCTCGCGCGAATACTCATGGTCCAGGATCCGACGGAGGTTCTCACGGCAGATCTCGATCGATCTCGCGATGGGGTCCGTGGCGCCCAGGATCGTAGCCTCGGTCTTCTCGGGAATGTGCACGCCGAGCCACTTGAGAAACGTGAGCGTCTTCGCGCGCCCGGCCGGCGCGAACGTGAGCACAATGCGGCGCGCCGGCACGCCGGCATCGCGGCAGTCTCGCACGTAGTACGCCAGCAGCCTCTCGGTGGCGTCGGCGTGGTACACGGTCTGCGAGATGAAGTAGCTGCAGCCGTCGATGCTCTTGGCGAGCATTCGCGCGGATTCACTTCTCTGTTCGCTGTGACGCTCCGCGATCGCGACGCCGCCGACCGTGAATCCCGCGGGGTGCGCGGCGGCGAGACGGATCGCGGTGGACAGCGCGAGCGGATAGCGGACGCCGGACGTGGGCCGCCCCACGATCGACAGACATCCGGCTCCGTACACATTCGCTGTCTCGTCCAGCCAGGCCAGCCATCTCTCCTCCTCGAGGTCACCCAGGGACTTGTAGGTGATCGTCGGAAGACCGGCGCTCGTGACGATCAGACGTGAGTACGAACGCGGATCGATCGTCCCGGTAAAAGCGAAAGGGCGCGGCAGCTGCGTGCGCCCCGACTCGTCCTGGATGTCGTAAACGACGACCCCGTCGACGGGAAGCTCACGCAAGCGCGTGGCCAGCTTGTCAGCGACGGCCTGCACAAGGTGGTCAGGAGTCCCGATGCGCGGCGGTGTCGTGCCGTAGAGGAACAGCACGCGGGCCGATGCGTGGATCTTCTCCGTCAGCGCGCGCGTTTCGCGAGGCAACCGCGCCGCGGTACTCGCCTCCATCTCCATCGTCGGGACGTCGGAGCCAGGACGAAGTTGACCGCGCCGACCGGTATCGCGAAAGCCAAGAGAGGTGTAGAAGGCGACGGCACCCGCGTCGGTGAAGTTCACGTCGAGCCTGACGAGCGAACAACCCCGACCTGCGGCCCACTCGAGGACAGCACGGACCAGGCGGCCGCCGACGCCCGACCGGCGCGCCTCCGGGCCAACCCACATCTGGAATAGCGATACGAAGGAATCGTCAGCCGATACGGACCCGGTCGCCATGCCGACGAGTTGCTGGTCCCCCTCCGCCACGAACGTGGCCCACCGATCACCGTCGGCCCCACGGCGGCCCGCCTCACGCCATTCGTCGTCCGATCTGCGCTCCGCATCTGCTCGCGTTGTGGTGAACGCGTGCGGCGCGTCGGCGAGCGCGCGCAGACGAAGTCGTCGCAGGCTCTCCCACTCGTCCGATCGCACTCGTCTGACCGTGGTCATCAAGGCGCGCCCGCGGACTAGTTCGTCGGTCTCTTCGTGTGATGGTCCGTCGCGCGCTGATACGCCGACGTGAGCGCGACCAGGAGCGGCTCCGAGAACGGCGGGCCGACGAGCTGCAGACCCACGGGCATCCCGTCGGTCCCGAAACCGCACGGGAAGAAGATCGCTGGAAGGCCCGCGAGGTT
>DATEZK010000351.1:0-2224 GCA_035255665.1 Candidatus Limnocylindria bacterium | reverse complement strand
CGGCCGAGTTCTACACGCGCATCAAGCCGATCATCGCCGAAGAGTTTGCGCCGCTCACGACGATTCACGGCTCGCTCGCCGACGTGTTCGGCGTCGGCCTGCTCTTCGTGGGCAAGAGCGGCATCGGCAAGTCGGAGTGCGTGCTCGATCTGGTGGAGCGTGGCCACCGCCTCGTCGCCGACGACCTCGTCATCACCACACGGCGCGGCAACGACATCCTCATCGGCCGGGGGCACGAGCTCGCGCGGCATCACATGGAGATTCGCGGAGTCGGTCTGATCGACGTGCAGGCCATCTTCGGCATTCGTGCCGTCCGCCAGCAGAAGCGCATCGAGGTGGTCGTTCAGCTCGAGGAGTGGGAGAAGTCGACGACCGTCGATCGAACGGGACTCGATGGCGCGACGACGACGATCCTCGGCGTCGAGCTTCCCAAGGTCGTGATTCCGCTCAACCCCGGAAAGAACATCACCGTCGTGGCCGAGGTCGTCGCGATGAACCACTTGCTTCGCTACAGCGGTGTGAACAGCGCCGAAGCGTTCAATCAACGGCTCATGAAGCGCATGCAGGCCACGGAGCCGGCTGCGATTCGACAGTATCTCCAGGAAGATGATGAGTGAGGGCGCGCCCGTCGCGATCATCGCGGCGCATGGCGACCTCGCTGCGGGATTCGTGACGGCCGTGGAGCAGATCACCGGGCGCGGCGATCTCTTCCTGGCGATGACGAACGCCGGCCTGGGCGCGGCTGAGATCGAGCGTGCTCTGCTCGACCTGGTCGACACACGAAACATCCGCGTGATCTTCACCGATCTGCCCGCGGGAAGCTGCACCATTGCCGCGCGCCGGGTGCTCGCCGCGCGGCCGGGCGTCGTCCTCGTCACCGGTGCGAGTCTTCCGCTGCTGCTCGACTTCATGTCGCACGAGGAGCTCGCGCCGGCAGAGGCTGCCAGCCACGCCGTCGATCGAGCGGTGCGGTCGCTCACCACGGTGCCGGGAGCGACGCGTGGCCATTGATCTCTTCCGCATCGACGACCGCCTCATCCACGGCCAGGTCGTTGTGGGGTGGGGACAACCGCTCAATCTCGGATTCATCGCCCTCGTTGATGATGAGGTCGCGGGGAGCGAGTGGGAGCAGGAGCTCTATCGCATGGGCGTTCCGCCCGAGATGGACGTGGTCTTCGCGACGCCCGAGGAAGCGGCGCGATCGATCGACCAGTGGCAGGCCGACCAGCGTCCCGGAATCCTCCTGACCGGCGACATCGAGACGATGCGCCGTCTCATTGAGCTCTCTCCGTCGATTCGCGCGGTGAATCTCGGGGGCATTCACCACCGCGCCGGACGGACGCTCAAGCTGCGGTACGTCTACCTGTCGCCGCAGGAAGAAGAGGCGCTCCGCTCGCTCGAGAAAACCGGGGTCACCATCACCGCGCAGGACGTCCCGTCGGCGCGGACGGTTTCCCTCGAGGACGTGCTGCGTGGCGAGGCGGAGCGATGAACCCGGAGCAACTGCTCACGATCGCTCTGCTGGGTGCGATCATCGGGCTGGACGTCGTGTCGTTCCCACAGGCGATGATCTCGCGCCCGATCGCGGCAGCCACGATCTCGGGGATGGTCCTCGGTCAGCCTGCGGGCGGCCTGCTCGTTGGTGCGACGCTGGAGCTGATCGCCCTCGAGACGCTTCCCGTGGGTGCGTCGCGATACCCGGAGTGGGGCTCAGCGTCGGTCGTGGGCGGAGCGCTCTTCGCACTGCGGCCGTCCCCGAGCCCCGGCGCGTTGACGATGGCCGTACTCGGCGCCCTGGCCACGGCATGGATTGGCGGGTGGACGATGTACGTCATCCGGCGATTCAACGGAGCCATCGCGCGCCGGTGGATTCCCACGCTCGGGCTGGGCTCCGGTCGCGCGGTGATCGCGATTCAGACCGCCGGGATCGCGGCCGATTTCGCGCGTGGTGGACTGCTCACGCTGGTCGCGATGCTCGCGCTCGAGCCGGTGTCGCGCGCCGTGGGCGCACTCTGGTCGCTCGGCGCGCGGCTGTCGCGCGCGATCGTCGTCGCCGCCGCGGCCGCGGTGGCAGGCGGCGCGACGTGGAAGCTGTTTCACAACACGCCAGGTGCCCGCTGGTTTTTTGGCGGTGGGCTCGTCGTCGGCCTGCTTCTGCTGCTCGCCCGATGACGGCCATCCCAGCGCCGGTCGAGACGCCATCGCTTCCTGTCCACACGTGGAT
>DATEZK010000350.1:0-2422 GCA_035255665.1 Candidatus Limnocylindria bacterium | reverse complement strand
TTCGAGAACGCCGAGACGGTCGTCATCAATCGGGGAGCCGGAGAGGCATCGGCGCAGACGCTGACGCCCGTCGTCGTCACAGCCGACGCAACCCGCCGCGCGCGTTACAGCGCGCGACGCACGGCGACCGCGACGCGGACGGATGCCGAGCTTCGCGATGTTCCACAAGCCATCACCGTCCTCGACCGTGACCTCATGGCCGACCAGTCCATGCAGGGGATGGCCGATGTCGTCCGGTACGTACCCGGGATCTCGATGGGGCAGGGCGAAGGACATCGCGATGCCCCGACGATCCGCGGCCAAAGCTCGACAGCGGATTTCTTCGCCGACGGCGTGCGCGATGACGCGCAATACTTCCGCGATCTCTACAACGTCGAGCGCGTGGAGGCGCTGAAGGGCCCCAACGCGATGGTCTTCGGGCGCGGTGGTGGCGGTGGCGTCATCAACCGTGTCATGAAGGAAGCGCAGTGGCTTCCCACTCGCTCACTGTTGCTCGAGGGCGGGTCGTTCGAGCACCGGCGCGCCACGGTCGACGCTGGCGACGGGTTCGGCCGGTTTCTCGCGGCGCGCATCAACGGCGTGTTCGAGGACTCCCGGCAGTTCCGCGACGCGACCGACCTGGAGCGCTACGGCATCGCGCCGACCGCTACCATGCTCGCGGGCAGCACGCTGCTCAAGCTCAGCTACGAGTACTTTGCCGACCGGCGGACGGTGAATCGCGGCATCCCGTCGTTCGCCGGCGCCCCATCGAGCGCGGACATCGAGACCTTTTTCGGCGACCCCAACGCCAGCCGGTCGCGCCTCGTTATGCAGGGGGCGGGAGCCGTCGTCGAGCACGCGTGGGGCGGCGTCGCGCTGCGCAACCGCAGTCGCGTCGTGCGCTACGACAAGTTCTACCAGAACGTCTTCCCCGGCGCGGTGACTCCGGCCGGGACGGACGTGTCGATCTCCGCGTACAACAACGCGACCGACCGGCGCAGCCTCTTCAACCAGACCGACGTCACCTACACGCTTGGCAGCGGTCGCGTCCGTCACGGGCTGCTCGCCGGGGCCGAGCTGAGCCGTCAGCAATCGGATAATTTCCGGACAACCGGCTACTTCAACGGAACGGCGACGTCGATCCTCGTTGCGTTCGAGTCACCGACCGTGTCGCCGGCAGTTGAGTACCGCCAGGCCGCGACGGACGCCGACAACCGCGTCGTCGCCAGTGTGGCCGCACTCTACGCGCAGGACGAGATCGCCCTCGGCTCGCATTGGCAGGCGATCATCGGAGTGCGGTACGACCACTTCGACCTCGACTTTCACGACAATCGAACGGCCGTGGACCTGGCGCGCGTCGACGACATGATCTCGCCGCGGGCGGGGCTCGTCTTCAAGCCGGCCGAACCGGTCTCGATCTACGGGAGTTACACCGTCTCCCACCTGCCGAGCTCCGGCGACCAGTTCGCGTCGCTCACGCCGACGACCGAGACCCTCGAACCGGAGAAGTTCACGAACCGCGAGCTGGGTGTGAAATGGGATCTCCATCCCGACCTCGCGCTCACGGCGGCGTGGTACCGCCTCGACCGCACGAACACGACGGCTCCCGACCCGAACAGCACCACCCGGCTCGTCCAGACTGGGCGGCAGCGGAGCACCGGACAGGAGGTCGCGCTCGTCGGAAACGTGACGCAAGCGTGGCAGCTGTCGGCTGGCTACGCGGTGCAGAAGGCCACCATCGTGAGCCAGACGTCGGCCGCCAAGGCGGGCGCGACCGTCCCGCTCGTTCCGCGTCAGACGCTCTCGCTCTGGAACCGTTATCAGCTCGTTCCGCGTCTCGGTGCGGGTGTCGGCGTCGTGCACCAGACGAAGATGTTCGCCGCGATCGACAACGCCGTGACGCTCCCCGGATTTACACGCGTCGATGCCGCCGCCTTCGTCACGTTGACTCACGCGCTCCGCGCGCAGGTCAACGTCGAGAACCTCTTCGACGAGCGCTACTATCCGACCTCGCACGGCAACAACAACATCGCGCCGGGTGCGCCTCGCTCCGCTCGGTTCGCGCTCACGCTGACACCGTAAGCGCCTCCCCGCACGCCGCAGCCCGGGCTCAGCTGGCCGAGCCCACGTTGCCAGTATCGCGCGAAAACCCTATTTTCGCGCATTACCGCGGGTGCCAGACGCGCGTCATCCGTGGGAGCGGACGAACGGCGATCTGGCGGCGAGGAGGATCCAGCGTGGTCGAAGTGAAGTTGGACGATGTCGATCGTATCGAGTGGGCGCTGAAGACCTTCAAGAAGAAGGTCCAGCGGGCTGGGGTTCTCCAGGACCTGCGGCGCAAGCGGCACTACGTGAAGCCGAGCGAGGCGCGGCAGCAAAAGGCGGCGGCCGCGCGCCGGCGCAAGCGTACTCGCGGTTGACCTGCGTGAGCCTGCCCGTCGCC
>DATEZK010000349.1:0-9776 GCA_035255665.1 Candidatus Limnocylindria bacterium | reverse complement strand
CCCTATTTCTTCTTTCGTTCTCTCATGACCCTAAACCCTGCCACGTGGCTCTGCGAGACTTACTGCGATCGCCGCCAGCAGCGCACCGACGGCCGCGAGAAGCAATTGAGCGTCTCCTAACACGCCGACCCGCGAACCGGTGATCTCGCCCGCGGCCTGAGCCAGCGCGACCGCAGCCGCGGCGAGGATCCAGGCCGCGCCCAGCGAGCGCGGGCGCCCGAGCGCGGCACGCAGTGCGGCGGGAACTCCGATCGCGACAAGCGCCAGAGGGATCAGCGCGGGTGGCATCAGGCGGCGCGGCCGCGCTTCGCGACGAGCGCGAGGCGACGCGCGGGGAGCGCGAAGAACGTCAGCGCTCCAGCCGCCCGCGCGCGCTCGGGTGTGAGATCACCAAGCGGCATCCGCGCGACGGCGACCGCGGCGAACAGCGGCACGAGGAAGAAATACGAGAAGAGACTCCGCCACGCGAAGAAGAGGGGCACGAGCGCGAGCACCACGCCGAGCTCCGGACTTGTACGTCGTGAGCGCCAGGCGACCGCGAGACAGACGAGCGCGCATAGCGCCTCGAGCGCGAGATACGCGCTCGCGGGCAGCAGCGGTAGGCCACCGTTCGTTCCGAGGAAGATGATGCCGGCGCCCCGCGGGAACATCGGCTCCGAGAGTGGGGTCGTTACGCCCTCGAGCCAATCCGCCGGATGCCACAGGATGAAAGGCAGGTTGGTCGCAACGAAGACCGCGGCGGCGATCGCGGCACGCCGCACGCCTTCGCGCCATCCGTGCATCGTGACGACAGCGATGAGATAGAACGGCGCGAAGAACCAGGCCAGCTGCTTTGTCGCCGCGGCGATGCCGTACGCGAGCGCGCTCCACCGCCGCTCTCGCCAGAGCCAGGCGGCCGCGAGTGGCAGGACGTAGAGGAGATCGGCACTGCCGTTGACGGTGAACGCCGCCAGCGACGCCGCGCCGAGGACCGCGGTGAGCATGAACGGCCGCAGGCCGATCGGCGTGCGCAGGACCACGAGCGCCATCGCGGCCATGAGGCACAGCACGTAGAGCCGATTGGTGTCCCAACCGAGCGCGACGAACGGTGTGATCAAGAGGAATGACAGTGCGGGGTAGGACGGCCGCGTCACGAACTCGACGTTGGTGCCGCCTCGTTGCCGGAGTGTCCACGCCGCGTCGAGCTGATCGTCCGTCGGATACACGACCACGTCGGCGAACTCTCCGCGCCGGAGGGGCGTCGTCCGGTCCGCGCCGATGCCGAGCTGCGCGTAGCAGTCGAAGATGTCGAGCGACGCGTACGGGTCGCGACCCTCGAGCACCAGACGGGCCGCGCACACGTTCAGTGCGATCGCATCGTTGTGATGTGGCGTCCAGTCCCACGAGCGCTGCCGTGGCACGTCCGAGATCCACGCGATGGAGACCAAGGCCATGACGCTCGCGAAGAGCCAGACGAGACGATGGATGCGCGTGTGCGCGGGCGGTGTTTCGGCGTCGCCCTTTCCCGTACCGCGGACCGCCGCGATGAGCACCGCGAGCGCGGCACCGATCGCGATGACGACCGCGATCGCTCCGGGGCGTTCGGGTCGCTGGATGACGATGCTGTTGAGGAGTCCGGCGTAATAGAGCGCTGCGCCCGCGACCGCGATCGCGGCCATCCGAAACAGCGCGCGCACGCGGACTAGGCCGGGTTGCCTGCGCGGACTACGCCGCCCCCCACGACCTCGTCGCCCTGATAGAAGACCACGGCCTGGCCGGGCGCGACGAGCGCGGGCGCGGCCAGTCGCAGGCGCGCACCATCGGAGTTCACGTCGACCGCTGCGGCAAGGGGCGTGCCGCGATATCGCAGCACCGCTGATGTTTCGAATGTGTCCGCGGGCGGGGCGTCACGTGTGAACCGTACGTCGCGAAGGTCGTACTCCGTGCGCGTGATCTCGTCGCGCGTCCCCACGACGGCCGCCGATCGCGCGGGCTCCAGACGAAGCACATACAAGCGTTCGCCTGTGGCCACACCTGTACCTGAGCGCTGCCCCACCGTCAGACCGCCGATGCCCGCGTGCTGGCCGACCACGGTGCCGTCGATGCGCTCGACCGGCCCGGCGTCGAACGCGCGCGGTGCGCGACTCCTGACCAGGTCGCGGTAATCCCCCGCGACGAAACAGATGTCCATGCTCTCGGCCTTGGTCGCGGTTGCGAGACCGAACCGCGCGGCGATCTCGCGCGTCTCGCTCTTGTTGACGAGCTCGCCGATCGGGAACTCCACTCGACCCAACTCGCGCTGGCCGAGCATGTAGAGCGCGTACGACTGATCCTTCGTCGCGTCGCGCGCACGCAGCAGCTGACGCGTTCCGTCCTGGGCATCGGCAACGCGCGCGTAATGCCCGGTCGCGAGGCGTGTGCCGCCGAACTTCGCGAAGACATCGCGCATCAGCGCTTCGAACTTCACGTGGTGGTTGCATGAAACACAGGGGTTCGGCGTTTCGCCGGACGCGTAGGCGTCGACGAACCGGTCGACGACCTGCTTTCCGAAGACGTCCGCGTAATCGAGCGCGTAGAAGGGAATACCCAGCGTCGCCGCGGCACGCCGCGCGTCCTCGCCGGCTTCGTCCGTCCCGCAGCAGCGCGGAGCGTCGGTGTCGACGCCGCCGGGGACGAGGCGCATCCATACGCCGACGACGTCCTCGCCGCGCTCCAGCAACAGGGCCGCGGCCACCGACGAGTCCACGCCCCCACTCATCGCGACGAACACCGGGCCGCTCAAACGGACACCGTCGATGCCTCGCGCAGGCGCGCGACGATCGGAGGCAGCCCTTCCAGGAGCGCGTCAACGTCCGAGTCCGTGGTCGCGCGTCCGACAGTGAGCCGCAGCGAGCCCTGCGCAACATGACGCTCGAGGCCGAGCGCGAGCAGCACATGGGACGGTTCGGTGTCGCCCGACGTGCAGGCCGAGCCGCTCGACGCGGCGAACCCCGCGAGATCGAGCGCGACGATGAGCGACTCGCCCTGCGTGCCCGGGAAACAGAATGAGGCGTTGTTGGGCAGCCGCTCCGTTCGGTGTCCGGTCAGAACGGCCTCGGGCACGCGCGCGAGGACCCCATCGATGATCCGGTCGCGCAGCTTTGCCTGGCGTGCCGACTCCGTGTTGCGGCGCTCCGCCGCGACGCGAAGCGCGACACCCAAGCCGACCACGCCGGCGACGTTCTCCGTGCCGGTGCGACGACCCTTCTCCTGGCCCCCGCCGGTCTGCATCGTGGCGAGGCGCGTGCCGCGTCGCACGTACAGGGCGCCGACGCCCTTCGGACCGTAGAACTTGTGCGCGTTCACCGAGACCAGGTCGACCGGGATCTGACTGACGTCGAAGTCGAGCGCGCCGACCGTCTGCACCGCGTCGGTGTGGAGCTTCACACCGCGGTCGCGGCAGATCGCGCCGATCTCCGCGAGCGGCTGGATCGTGCCGATCTCGTTGTTCGCATGCATGACCGACACGAGCGTGGTCTTCGGCTGGATCGCCGCGGCGATGGCGGCGGGATCGACGCGGCCGTCGCGGTCGACGGCGACCACGGTCAGGCGCACGTGCCCGTTCGACTCGAGATCCCGTGCCGTATCCAGTACCGCGTGATGCTCGATCGCCGTGGTCACAAGGTGATCGCCGAGGCCGCGGCGCGCCTTCATCACCCCACGCAGGGCGAGGTTGTCGGCTTCCGTGCCTCCGCTGGTGAAGACGATCTCCGCGGGCTGGGCGCCGAGAGCGGCCGCCACTTCCTCCCGCGCCGTATCCACCAGCTCGCGCGCGGCACGGCCCTCGGCATAGATGCTCGACGGATTGCCGTGCGTGTCACGGAGCACGCGCGCCATCGCCTCGGCGACCTCGGGGTCGACGGGCGTGGTCGCGGCGTGATCGAGATAGACGCGCTTCACCTATGTAAGTCTAGGCGTGATGCTGCCCTTCTTCGCTGCCATCGGACTCTTCGTGATGCTGGTCCTCCTCTGGCTCGGAGAGCAACTCGCCGACCGAACCGAGCCGCGTCCACGCTCCCGGCGCCAGCTGCCACCCGGTCCGCGAGATTGAGCGATCTCGAGATCAGCCATCGCGCCGCGCGCCGACTTGCCATCGACGCGCAGCTTCTGGGCGCCGAGCGTCAAAGTCCGGACCGACGCGGGATCCTCTCGACCGTCGAGCGGATCATTTGGCTGCAGCTCGATCCGACCAGCGCGGTCGCGCGAAGCCACTTTCTCGTGCTCTGGAGCCGTCTCGGGCAGTACGAGCGAGAGGACGTCGCACGCCTCATCTACAAGGAGCAGCGACTCTTCGAGTGGCGCGCGTTCGTGTATCCGACGCGGCATCTCCCCTTCTATCTGCTGGCGATGCGTAGCAAGTCGGAGAAGTACACGTACAGGCGATACCGCGTGGCGTGGATGCGCAAGAACATTCCGCTGCGGCGCCAGGTGCTGTCCCGCCTGCGGCGCGAAGGACCGCTCGCGACCAGCGCGTTCGACGGACGGGAAGCCGTGTCGTGGCATTCGACCGGCTGGACCAACGAACGCAACGCCAGTCAGATGCTGGAGTTCCTGTCGGCCGAGGGTCGCGTCCTGGTTGCCGGCCGCACCGGTCAGGAGCGGCTCTGGGATCTCACCGAGCGCTGCGTGCCGGCGAAGGCGCTGGTGTCGTCAGCGACGCCGACGAAGCTCATCCGCGACGCGACGATCCGCGCCCTTCGTGCACTCGGCGTCGGCACGACGAAGCAGATCTCCGAAGTGCTTCCTGGCGCGGTGCGTCCGCAGGTGCTCAAGACGATCGAGTCGCTCGCGCGCTCCGGTGAGTTCGTCCCCGTCCGTGTCGTGACGGAGGACGGCAGGCTGAAAGGCAGCTGGCACGTGCTCGCGGCGGACGCGGTGCGGATCCCCGCACTCGAGCGGAGCTGGAAGGGCCGCACCACTTTCCTGTCACCGTTCGATACGCTGATCCGCGACCGCGCACGCACCGAGGCTCTGTTCGGCATGCGCTACCGCATCGAGATCTACTACCCGCCGGCAAAGCGGCAATACGGCTACTTCGCGATGCCGATCCTGCACGACGACGAGCTCATCGGACGGATCGATCCGCGCGTCGATCGCGAAAAGGACGCGCTCTTGATCAACGCCGTTCACCTCGAGCCTGGCATCACACGCGACCGGGCGACTGGAAGCGCGGTCGCGCGTGCGCTCGACGATCTTGCGAAGTTCACGCACGTGTCGAGCGTCAAGGTCCCGGCGGGCGTCGGCTTGCCTGGCCTCCGGTAGCGCCGCCCGCTAGTCCTTCGCCGGCTTCTTGATGACCCGCAGGCCCAGCTCCTCGAGGAGCTCGTCATCGAGCGCAGCCGGGGCATCGAGCAGCGGGTCGTAGCCCGTCTGCGTCTTCGGGAAGGCGATCGTCTCGCGCGCATTCGACAGCCCAGCGAGGACCATGAGCGTCCGGTCCATCCCGGTCGCGATGCCGCCCTCCGGCGGCGCGCCGTACTCGAGCGCGTCCAGCAGGGCGCTGAAGCGGACCGCCGCGTCCTCCTTCGACATGCCGAGCACCTCGAACACATGCTCCTGCATCGGGCGGTTATGAATGCGGATGCTGCCGCCGCCGAGCTCGTTGCCGTCGACGACGAGGTCGTACTGAGAGCTGAGCGCCTTCCCCGGGTCATCGCTGAACAGATGCTTCGCGTTCGCCTCGTCGAGCGGACCCGCGAACGGGTTGTGAGAAAACGTCCATCGGCCGTCGAGCTCGCGCTCGAACATCGGAAAGGGATGGATCCACATGGCGTGATGCGTCGACTCGTCGACGAGGCGGAGCTCCACGCCCAGCTGCCGCCGCACCTCGCCGATCGACCGGCTCGCCACGCGGTACTCGGCTGCAACGGCAAGCACGAGGTCGCCGTCTTTCGCCCCCGTGGTCGATAGGACACGCGCGAGCTCGTCGGCGCTGAAGAACTTGGCGACGGGAGACTTCACCTCCGAGCCGGTGACGGCGAACGACACGAGGCCTTTGGCGCCGCGCGTCTTGGCGATCGCGGCCCAGCCGTCGATGTCCTTCCGCGACGCGTCGGCCCTGCCGGGCACGACGAGCGCGCGTACAGCGCCGCCCTGCGCGATCGCATCCTTGAAGACCGCGAAGCCGCTGCCACGGAAGATCTCGGTCAGGTCGGCCAGCTCCATCGCGAAGCGCGTGTCGGGCCGGTCGCTCCCGTACCGGCGCATCGCGTCCTCGTACGTCATGCGCGGCCAGGGCTTCTTGTGCAGCGGCTTCGACCCGAAGCGCTCGAACACGGCGGTGTAGCACTCCTCCAGGATCGCCATGACGTCGTCGGGTTCCGCGAAGCTCATCTCCACGTCAAGCTGCGTGAGCTCGTAGATACGGTCGGCCCGCGGATCCTCGTCACGAAAGCAACGCGCGATCTGCACATACTTGTCGATGCCGCCGACCATGAGGATCTGTTTGAGCTGCTGCGGCGATTGCGGCAGCGCCCAGAACTTCCCCGGGTAGTAGCGCGACGGGACGACGAAGTCGCGCGCTCCGGTCGGGTCTGAGCGGATCATCATCGACGTCTCTATTTCCCAGAAGCCACGCTCGACGAAGAAGGTCCGGATGAAGTTCGTCACCTCGCTCCGAAGACGCATCAGGTCCTTCGAGCGCTCTCGCCGCAGGTCGACGTAGCGGTATTTCCAGCGAAGGTTCTCGTCGACCGGCGTTTCCTCGTTGACGTAGAAGGGCGGTGTCTTCGCTTCGTTGAGGACGATGATCTCCTCGGCCGCGACCTCCACGTCGCCCGTTGCGAGCTTGGCGTTACGCGTGCCCTCGGGCCGCGGACGCACGGTCCCCCGCACCTGTAGCACCCACTCGCTGCGCACGTCCTTGATCGCGGCGTGCGCTTTCGACTGCTCGGCGGCGTTGGCGACGATCTGCGTCTTGCCGTAGCGGTCGCGTAGATCGATGAACGTCACGTCGCCGTGGTCGCGGCGACGGTCGACCCAGCCCGCGAGGGTCACGGACTTGCCGGTGTCCGCGGCGCGCAGCTCCCCCGCGGTGTGCGTGCGCAGCATCAGGACGGGTCCTTCATGTATGGACCCTCGCCGGCAGCTCCGGGCTCGCTGTCGTCAGGATTGCTCGGCGGCTTCCACAGCGTCGGACGCTCGCGCGGCGCGACGTGGCGCTTCACCTCGGTCACGACGGCCGCGAGCCGGGTCACGCGCTGCTCCTTCTTCACCAGGTCGCGGACGATAACGTTGCCTCCTCGCGCCTCGGGAGTGCCGCGGATGACGGCGACGCGCGCGCCGTGCTTGATCGCGCTTTCGAGCTGCTTATCGAGCGATCGCGCGGAGTAGTCGATCGCGACCGTGAAGCCTTTCTCGCGCAGCGGGTTCGCGAGCTGCGTGCGGTCGGCGACGTCGTCGGGCTGCGCCGAGACGACGTAGACATCGGGCTTCGGTTCCTGCGCCACGGTCACTCCCTGCTGCTTCAGCGCGAAATACAGCACCTCAACGCCACCGGCGATGCCGGTCCCGGGCATCTCCGGTCCGCCCATGATGCGGACGAGCCTGTCGTATCGACCGCCCGCGGCGACCGCGATGTCACCGGACTTCGTGAACGCGGGGTCCGTCAGCACGAACTCGGAGACGGTGCGCGTGTAGTAGTCGAGCCCTCGCACGAGGGTCGGCACGACGCGGTACGGGATCCCGAGGCGTGTCAGTCCGTCCTGCACTTCAGCGAAGTGCTTCCTGTCTTCGTCACAGATCACGTCGGCGATCTTGGGCGCACCATCAACGACAGCGCGGTCCTGCGCGTCTTTCGAGTCGAGCACGCGAAGAACGTTCGTCTCGAGCCTGCGCTGCGACTTCTCGCTCAGGGCGTCGCGGTGCTTCGCGAAATACTCGGCGAGCGCCGCCTTGACCTTCGGCTGGCACGCCTCGTCACCGATGGTGTTGACCTGGATCTCGTAATCGGTGAGGCCGACCTCCTGGAAGAGGCCGTGCGTGAAGTCGACGATCTCGACGTCGGCCGCCGCCTCGGGAGCGGCGTAACACTCGAGCCCCCACTGCCAGAACTGGCGGAACCGGAGGAGCTGCGGACGCTGCCCGCGGAACATCGGCTCCCAGTAGAAGAAGCGGATCGGCTGCGGCGTCTTGTGCAGGCCGTGCTCGAGGAATGCGCGCGTGACCGCCGCGGTGCCCTCAGGCCGGAGCGCCAGGTTCGTCCCCTCGCCGCGCTGCCCGACCTCGTACATCTCGTATCCGACGATGTCGCTCGATTCGCCGGAGGACTTCACGAACACCTCGCGATCCTCGAAGATCGGCGTGCTCATGCGCGGGTAGCCGTAGCGGAGGGCGCGCGCCTGCACGACGGCCTGGAGCGCGTCCATTGCGGCCGCTTCTTCGGGGAGCAGGTCCCGCGTACCGCGGGGCGCCTGAAAGGCGGGCATCGGGACCATGACGATATCCCGCGGCGCCGCGCTCCGCGCAGCGGATATCGTGAAAGGATGGAAAAGAAGCCAGCGACCAAAGCCACCATCGAACTCGCAAAGGGCGGATCGATCACCTTCACGCTTCGAGCCGACAAGGCTCCCCAGACCGTCGAGCGTTTCGCGGGCAAGGCCCGGAGCGGTTTCTACGACAACCTCACCTTCCACCGCGTTGAGGACTGGGTCGTCCAGGGCGGCGATCCCAAGGGGACCGGCACCGGTGGCGACCGCGTGCCAAGCGAGTACAACGACCTGAGCTTCAAGCTCGGCGCGGCGGGCATCGCTCGCGGCCAGGACCCGGCGTTCAACAACGACTCCCAGTTCTTCTTCGTGAAGAAGGACTCGACGTTCCTGGACAAGCAGTACACGAACTTCGGGCAGGTCACAGAGGGCATGGACGTCGTGGCGAACATCAAGATCGGCGACAAGATCAAGAAGATCACGATCGAATGAGGCGCGCCGCCGCGCTGCTCGCATGCACGCTCTTCGTCGCCTGCGGCGGCGGAGCGAGTCTCGCGTCGCCGACGCCGACACGGACGGTCGCGCTCTCAGCCCCGGCGACCGCCGCGACGAACACCGACCCGCGCAGCTGCCCACCGCTCGCTGCGACCGTCGCTATTAAGAGGGCTTCGATGGAGCTCGCGAAGGGCGGCGTCGTCGAGATGGCGCTCCGTCCGGACAAAGCGCCGAACACGGTCGCTACTTTCATCTCGAAGGCGAACGCCGGCTTCTACAACAACCTGACGTTCCACCGCGTCATCGGCGACTTCGTGGCGCAGGGTGGCGACCCTCAGGGGACCGGCAGCGGTGGCGGAAATCAGCCGACCGAGCTGAGCGATCTGCCGTTCTGCAAGGGCTCGCTCGGCATCGCACGCGGCGGCGACATCAAAGTCTCGAACGATTCCCAGTGGTTCATTTGCACGGGGTCGTGCCGCCACTTGGACGGTCAGTACACGAACTTCGGCCAGGTCACGAGCGGAATGGACGTCGCTCTCGGCATCAAGGTCGGGGACAAGATCAAGTCCATCAAGATCGGATGACCGAGGTAGCGCGAGCCATCCCCGGTCATCCCATCAGCGTTGTTTGCGGCTATTAGTTCGCGGCGGCCCGGCACAGTGCCGGGATGTTGACTCCCTCCTGCATCCACTGACCAGCAGAGCGTCCGCGTGTCGGGTTCTCCGGATCGGTCGGGTTGTTGACCCACGGCCCTGGGGACTGTGTCGAGACCACGTTGCCAGCCTGTGACCCTGGTTCCTGCTCCGCTGGGCCACCGGGCGCGCCATTCGCCATGTT
>DATEZK010000348.1:0-3121 GCA_035255665.1 Candidatus Limnocylindria bacterium | reverse complement strand
GCCCGAGCAGTCCGAAGATCTCACCGCTCTCCACCCGAAGGTCGATCCCGTCTACGGCGCGAAACCGCGTGCGGCGGTCGGGCTCACGGCGCAGTCGCTGCCACAGCGTGTAGCGACCCTTTTCGAATTCCTTGACCAAGCCCGTCGCGACGACGGCCGGCGTCACTAGACCTGCTCAATCTCTCGGCTACGCCGAGAGACACGCTCAAGGCTGGTTGTCTCGCTCCTCGCAGCACGCTCGCTTCGCTCGCTGACAGGGGCCCCTGCCCCTGACTGCCTCGTCGCTCGTTTCATTCAACAAATATCTCCACCCGGTCTTCGTCATCGGCGATGTCGACGAACTTCCCGGCGTGATCGATGGTGCGGAGCAGCTCATCGAGGTCGATCCCGAACTTCGAGAGATGGCCACGGACGAGCCCGCTCGACGCGAGCTTCATCTTGCCCACGCGCGCGATCGCGAGCGGGATGGCGACGTTGACCTTCTGCTGACCGGCCTCTGTGACCCGGATGCGCAGGATGCGTCCGCGGGCGCCGGGCGGCGGGGGCGGCTCCGGAGCGGTCGGTGGCGTGGGCGGGAACGGTGGCGTCGGGCGCGGCCGCTCGTCGATGTCGCCAAGCGCGCGGAGCAGGCGGTACGCCTGCTCGACGTCGATCTTGCCGTCCGCCAGGAGCTTCAGGACCTGCTTGCCTTCGTCGCTGGGCACCTAGCGGCCCCGGTGTGCGTCATCGAGCGCGGCCGCGGCGTCGTCAACGCCGAGCTCGCCACGCGCAAGACGCTCGAGCACCGAGCGCACCTCTTCGCGCGACGACATGTCCATCGGTCGGGTCTTCTCGACGTCATCCACGGCCGCCTCCGCCGGCGCGGCACCCTCGGCCTGGCTGTCATCCGGCGCGACCGCGCTCGTGCCGTGGATGGTGAGGTCGCCACTCACGGTCTTCACCGCGACGCGCGCCTGCCCCGAGCCGAGCACGACGCTGTACTCCTTGCGAGCGCGCCGCGCGATGCGCGCAGGTAGCTCGCATTCGACATCGCCGCTGGCGGTCTTGTACTCGATCGTCGCGTCGGGGTCGGACAGCGCGAGATCCACATCGCCGCTGATCGACTTGAACCGATGCTCCTTGCGCGGGTCAAGGCGGCCCTCGATGCTGACATCGCCGCTCACCGTATGGAGCAGGCTCGAGCGCAGCGCCGCCGCGGCGATCGTGACGTCTCCGCTCACGGTGTTGCCCTCCAGGTGCCCGACATAGCGCCGGCATTCAACATCGCCGCTCACGGACTTCAGGCGCATCGGCCCCTGAATATCGTCGACGTGCACGTCGCCGGAAACCGACTGGACCTCGAGCGGACCACGGACCCCTTCGATCGATACCTCGCCGCTCACGGTCTGCGCATCCACTGCGCACTCCGCCGGAACGGTGATCTCGAAGTCGACGCGAAAGCGCTTGCCACGGAAGAGATCGAGCCAGCCGCGCTCCTGCTCGTACAGGTGCGGCTCGATGTGCAGCACGTCTCCGCTTTGCTCCATCCGCACCTCGAGGTTCTGCAGAAGGCGCTTGGCGCGGTCCTCGCTGCCGGCGCTCACGCGCTTGCGCGCCAGCACCCTGATCTCGCCCGCAGCGCCCGCCGCCGTGATCGAGGTCTCACCGGAAACGTTCCGGACGCGCAACCGCGGCGTGCCCTTGAAGGTGAACCGCTGCTCGGCGGTGTCCGAATAGCTGTCGCCTCCGACGTCGCCGACGAGGTCTCCAACGAACGCGCGCGCGAACTTGCCGGGGTCGAACTCGGCGCCGTCGAGCTTGAAGCCTGCGCCGCCGGACTCGAAGTGGATGGTGTGCGAGCGGTGCTCTTCCCTGCGCGCCTCGCGCTCCGCGTGGCGTGCCTCGCGCTCCGCATCACGCCCCGCGCGACGAGCCTCGCGCTCCGCGTCACGGGCCTCACGCTCGGCGCGACGGGCTTCGCGCTGCGCGTCCTTCGCCGCGTCCTTCGCGGCGTCGCGTTCCTCGTCGGACTGGTGGCGCTCTTCCGTCATACGCTCGGCTCGCTCTCGAGCAGGTTCGCGGCGTCGTCAGCCGCGATGCGGCCTTCGGCCAGCTCGCGGAGGATTTCCTTGCGCCGCTCGCTCTCGCGGTCCGGCTCGGCCTGGGATGGGAAGCCGAGCGCGCGGATCATCGCGTCGAGGCGCGAGCGCACCGTTGGGTACGAGATGCCGAGCTCCCGCTCGATGTCCTTGAAATTGCCTCGCGCGCGGATGAATGTCTCGAGGAATTCGAGCTGGTCGGGTGATAGCGCGTGGAAGCGGCCCAGCGAGAACGAGCCTTCCAGGCGCGTCCCGCAGCTGTCGCACTCGAGGCGAACGACCTTGAGCTGCGCGGCGCAGATCGGGCACTTCGAAACGACTGGATTCACCACCCACCGAAGATGCGCGCCGACCTAAATGAAAGTCAAGCGTTCCTCACGGTTCTGTAGCCGAGATATCGAAACGATGAGGTGACGGAACGCGTCACGGATCACACTTCTGCACGGAGCGTCACACCAGCAAAACGTAGTGCTCGAATTCGTCGTCCCGCCGCCACCCGCAGGACTCGTAGAGGGCTCGCGCGGCGGCGTTGCTCACGGCCGTCGCCAGGATCAGCCCCTTCGCGTCCGTCTCGATCGCCCACTCTCTCGCTCTTTCAAGCAACCGCCTGCCGACGCCCCCGCGACGGATGCCTGGGCGCACGAACAGGTCGTTGAGGATCCAGAGGCGTCGGACCGAGACCGACGAGAACGACGGGTACAGCTGCGTGAAACCGAGCGCCTCGTTCCCTGGCTCTCCGTCGTCGACCGCGAGGAAGATCACCGACTCCTCGCGACGCAGGCGCTCCTCGAGGAACGCGCGCGCCGCCGCGAGATCGGAGCGCTGCCCGTAGAACTGGCGGTACGCGTCGAACAGCGGCGCGACAGCACCCAGGTCCGCGACGGCGGCGCGCTTGACCAGCATCACGTCAGCAGCGCCAGCTTGATGCGCTCAGCGAGCGCCGCCCCGACACCGCCCACGGCCGCAAGCTCTTCGACCGGCGCTTCTTGCATCGCCCGCACGGAGCCGAACTTTCGGAGTAGGGCCCGTTTGCGCGCAGGACC
>DATEZK010000347.1:0-6863 GCA_035255665.1 Candidatus Limnocylindria bacterium | reverse complement strand
ACGAGTTCCGCAAGTACATCGAGCGCGACGCCGCCCTGGAGCGCCGCTTCCAGCCGGTGATGGTCGGCGAGCCGACGATCGCGGAGACGGTGGCGATCCTGATGGGGATCCGCTCTCGCTACGAGGACCACCACAAGGTCGCAATCACCGACGAGGCGGTGAAGGCGTCGGCGGATTTCTCCGCTCGCTACATCACTGACCGCTTCCTCCCGGACAAGGCCATCGACCTGATGGACGAGGCCGCGAGTCGGGTCCGGCTCCGGTATTCCACGCTCCCGACGGACGTGAAGGACGCCCAGAAGGAGCTCGACAAGCTCGTCACTGACAAGGATCAGGCGATGGAAGCCCAGCAGTACGAGCTCGCCTCGACGCTCCGGCAGAAGGAGCGCACGCAGCAGGACAAGCTGCAGCAGGCGAAGGCCGACTGGCTCCTGGCGCAGTCGCAGAAGCGGCCCGAGGTCACCGACGAGGACATCGCCGAGGTCGTCTCGATGTGGACCGGCATCCCGGTGCGCCGTCTGGCGGAGGAAGAGACGCAGAAGCTGCTCCGCATGGAGGAAGTGCTGCACTCAAAGGTCATCGGCCAGGCGCCCGCGGTCACGATGGTCTCCCGCGCCGTGCGCCGTGCCCGCGCCGGCCTCAAGGACCCGCGCCGTCCGATCGGCGTGTTCTTCTTCGTCGGGCCGACCGGTACCGGCAAGACGCACCTCGCGAAGCAGCTCGCGGAGTTCATGTTCGGCAGCGAAGAGAACGTGGTGAAGATCGATATGTCCGATTACATGGAGCGGCACAACGTGTCGCGCCTGGTCGGATCGCCACCCGGCTACGTCGGCTACGAAGAGGGCGGGCAGCTCACGGAGACGGTGCGCCGCAAGTCGTACTGCGTGATCCTGCTCGACGAGATCGAGAAGGCGCACCCGGAGGTCTTCAACATCCTTCTGCAGATCTTCGACGAGGGCCGTCTGGCGGACGCGAAGGGCCGCACGGTCGACTTCCGCAACACGATCATCATCATGACCAGCAACCTCGCGCAGAAGATGCTGAAGAGTGAGAGCGCGCTCGGCTTCCGCACCCACGGCGAGGGTGAGGACGCCGACATGAACGCCCAGTACGAGCGCATGAAGGAGCGCGTGCAGGAAGAGATGAAGCGCTTCTTCCGGCCGGAGTTCCTCAACCGCATCGACGCGACCGTGGTGTTCACGCCGCTCACCAAGCCCGAGATCCGCCAGATCGTGGAGCTCGAGCTGCAGGGCGTGCGCAAGCAGCTCGCATCGCAGGAGATCACGCTCATCGTCACGGACGAGGCCAAGGACCACATCGCCTCGGTCGGCTACGACTCGAACTTCGGCGCTCGGCCGCTGGCGCGGCAGATCCAGAACGAGATCGCCGATCCGCTGGCGGAGATGCTCCTGCAGGGCAAGTTCCACTCGGGCGACACCGTCAACGTGCACCCGGTGGACGGCAAGCTCGTCATCGAGAAGACCGAGGTCGAGGCGCCCAAGCCGGTACCCGTCGCGCCGTAGTGTCGCGGCTCTATGCCGCGGTCCGATTTCGCGTTAACGAAAACGCTTGATCAGTTGATGTAACGATCCGTCGCTCCCGCATACTCGGCCCGCCTTGTGCGCGTTCTTACAGTGACAGCCATGAGGGAGGCCACCAGCGTGCGTCCTAGGCCACGCACTCGTGCGTCCGAAGCTGTCCAGCGCACCGTCGTGACGGTCCTCAAGGCTGATATCTCCGGCTCGACGCCGCTCGGCGAACGCCTCGATCCCGAAGAGCTGCGCGTCGTCCTCGGCTCCTACTTCGCCGCCCTGGCGCGCGAGATCCACCGGCGCGGCGGCATCGTCGACAAGTACATCGGGGACGCGGTGATCGCGGTGTTCGGAGTTCCGGAGACGCGCGACGACGACGCGGCGCGCGCCGTCGTCGCGGCCGTCGCGATGCAGGAAGCGATCGAGCGCGAGAACATCGAGCTGCAGCGTCGCTACGGTGTCCAGCTGGCATGTCGCATCGGGATCGCCACAGGCGCCGTTGTGGGCGGACCGATCGCCGAAGATGTTCAGGACGCATACACGGTGGTCGGGGCACCCGTCGGCCTCGCGGAGTCCCTGGAGTCCGCCGCGCCGCTGGGATCGGTGCTGGTGAGCCCAGCCACTCGGACCGCCGCGCGCGGCGCGATCCGCTTCGCGCCGGTCGAGCAGGTGCGTCCGAAGGGGGCGACGCGATCCCTGGCGGCGCACCGGGTGCTCGGCCTGCGTCAGGCGACCCGCGATCTCGTGAACGTGTCGCGCGCCGCCACGACGAGCGCTTCACTGCAGGTCACCGCTGACGGCAACCAAGTCCTCGCCGAGGAGCGCAAGGTCGTGACCGTGCTCTTCGCCGATGTGTCGTCGTCCGAACCGCTCGGCGCCACGCTCGATCCGGCCAAGCTGCGCGTCGTTCTGGGCGCGTATTTCGGAGTGCTCGCCCGTGCCATACAGCGCTACGGCGGCACGGTGGACAAGTACATCGGAGACGCCGTGATGGCCGTGTTCGGTGCTCCGGTCTCTCATGAAGACGATGGCGTACGCGCGATACGCGCCGCACTCGCGATCCAGCGGTCCGCCCAAACGCTGAATACAACGCTCGAGAAGACATATGGGATCAAGATCGCGATCCGCATCGGCATCAACACCGGCGAGGTCGTGGCGGGGCTGCTGCCGGGCGAAGTACTTGCTTACACCGTCACCGGCGACGCGGTGAACACCGCGCAACGGATCGAAAGCGCCGCCCCGCCCGACGGCGTACTCATCAGTGAATCCACGCTGGCGCTCGCACGCTCGGCCTTCTTCTTCCAAACGGTCGCGCCGTTGACGCTAAAGGGCAAGTCGCAGCCCGTTCCCGTTTATCGGGTGCTCGGGCCCGAACGGCGCGCCAGCCCTCGGGGCGGGCCGAAGATCGTGGGCCGCGACGGAGAGCTTGCGCGTCTCTACGCGCGCTACCGCGATGCCGTGGCCGGTCGTGGCCAGCTGGTGCACGTCCACGGCGAGGCCGGGGTGGGAAAGACACGATTGGTGGCCGAGCTTCTAACGGGTCTTCCGAAGGGGACTCCGCGCCTGCGCGCGCGCGCGAGCTCCTATGAGCAGTCGACGCCGTATGCGCTGGTCGCGGAGCTGGTGCGGCGGATGCTCGCGATCGGCCCGACCGACGACGAACCGACAGCGCGCGCTGCGCTTGCCGCGAACGAGGAACTGGCCTCGGGTGAGGCCGCCGCCACGCTGCTGCTCGAGCTGCTGGGTTACGAGGTCCGCTCTCCGCTGGATCCTGCGGGCAAGCGGCGGCTCATCGTGTCGCTGCTGCGGGAGGCTCTCAAGCGACGCACCGCTGATGGGCCGCTCGTCGTGGTGATCGAGGACCTGCATTGGCGCGACACGTCGTCCGCCGACGTCATCGCCCAGGTTACGTCCGCGGTCGCGCCGCTCCGATGCCTGTTCGTCAGCACGTCGCGCGAGCCCACCGACATCACCTGGGCGGCTGAGCCGATCGCGCTCGACGCGCTGCCGCTCGCGGCGGCCGGCGAGCTGATCGACCGTCTGTCGCCGGTCACGCTCGACGCGGCCACGCGTGCTCTGATCCTCGAACGCACCGCGGGCAATCCCTTCTTCATTGAGGAGGTCGTCCGCTCGATGCGGCCCGGCAAGGAGCTAACCGTACCGAGCACGGTCCAAGATCTGCTCGAGGCCCGGCTCGACGCGCTGGACGCATCGCCTCGCCACGTCGCTCAGGGGGCGGCGGTCATCGGCCGCACGTTCGGGACGCGCGTCCTGGCGCGCGTGACGCCCGAGGAGGACCTGGACCCGGCTCTGGGCACGCTGGAGCGTGAGCATTTCGTCAGCCGCGTGCTCATGGTCGAGCCCACGTACTCGTTCGCGCACGCCCTGGTGCAGGAGGTCGCGTATCGCACGCAGCTGATCGCGCATCGGCGGCGAACCCACGTGGTGGTCGGTGACGCCTACACCGATCTCTTCGGCG
Source organism: Candidatus Limnocylindria bacterium (assembly GCA_035255665.1). Classification (GTDB taxonomy): domain Bacteria; phylum Chloroflexota; class Limnocylindria; order P2-11E; family P2-11E; genus CF-39. Next base: position 2,852 of record DATEZK010000347.1, on the reverse strand, counting down.
AGCGTATTGAGGAGTTCATCGACACGCTGGCGTTCCACTACCGACATGGCGACGATGATCCCAAGGCCGTGCGGTGGCTGGTACGCGCCGGGCAGCGTGCCCAACGCCTCTACGCCAACGCCGAAGCGGTCGACTACTTCCGGGCAGCGGTCGATCGCAGCGGCGCAGATCCCGACGCGCGAGCGGGGGCGCATGAAGCACTTGGGGATGTTCATCGGCTGACGGGCCGGTACGACGATGCACTCGCCGCATACGCGGAGGCGATCCGGATCCGAGTGGAAATGGACGTGGTGGCACTCGCCCGCGTCCGCCGCAAGAGCGGACTGGTCCAACAGCTACGGGGCAGAGCGGAAGAAGCGCTCGACACGTTTGTGGACGTTCTCGCCACGCTCCCGCCTGATGCCGCGGGCGAGCGGGTGCGCGTGCAACTGAACATCGCGGACCTGCAGTTTCGCAATGGCAAGGCCGACGTCGCGATCGAGCATCTGCACACGGCGCTGCGTGACGCCGAGCGCAGCGGCGACGGCGAGGCGTCAGCCGAGGCGCTCAAGCAGCTCGGCACGATCCACGCGTACAAGGGCGAACTTGCGCAGGCACTCGAGTACCAGCAGCGCAGCCTCGATGCGTACGTATCGCTGGGCGACGTCCTAGGTGAAGCGAACGTGCACAACAACATCGGACGCACAGAACGGCGGCGCAGTCGTCATGCCGAGGCGCGTGCCGCGTACCAACGCGCGCTCGCGATCCGTCAGCGCATCGGAGATGAGCTCGGTCGCATACACAGTCACGGCAACATCGCCGAGATCCATTTCCTCCGCGGAGCGCTCGAGGACGCTCAGCGGAACTATCAGACGGTTATGGATCTCTCCCGCGCTATCGGCTATCCACTCGGCGTGAGTAATGCTCTGACCGGTCTCGGCGCGACGAACATCGCCCTCGGCCGCGCGAAAGAGGCGGTCTCGCAGCTGCGTGATGCGATCGCCGAGCTCGAGCGCGCTGGCCAGCGAACCTACATCGTGGAGACACTCCGTGATCTCACTGACGCGTAGGTCGCCTCGCGCTCGAGTCTTGCGCTCGCCGCGGCCCAACGAGGCGTGGATCTCGCTCGGGAGCTGGACCTGCCGGAGCTCGTCGCGATCGCGCTGCAGGCGCTCGGGAGCGCCCGACTTGCCGCGGGCGACGCGGGCTCCGCAGCGATCGCGCTCGAGGAGTCACGCGCACTGCTCCAGCGCGGCGACGACCGCCATGAGCTCGGGCGCACTCTGGCGCTGCTCGCCCGCGCTTACCAGGCGCTCCCCAGAGACGACGCGCGCCGCGGGGAGGTCGAGCCGATTCGCGCGCAGGCGCGGGCCATTCTCGAGGAGCTCGGCGCGGCGCTCGACCTCCGCCGGCTTCTGTAGCTAGGCCGCTACTTCACCTGGAATGTCGTCGAGTACGTCTGCGTGCTCGTACCGCCGAGCTGGTCGACCGCCGTGAACGTGAGCTTCCAGGTCCCACTGCGAAGACCCTTCGTGCTCAGGTTGTAGATATAGGAGTCGCCGGAGAATCGGAAGTCGGAGTCCGGATTCGCGTTGCCGGGGTCGTCGACCGTGCCCGTGACATTCCCGGACACCTGCGTGATGCTCACGGCGTGCACGGTGATCCCGCTCGCCGACATGTTGCCGCCGCTGGCATCGCAGAGCTGGAGCTTGATCGGGATCGTGCTTCCCGACTTGACGGGCTTCGTCGGGTCGTAGAGCAGGCAGAGTCGGTACTTGACGGTAAGCGTCGCGACCGGACCCTCGCCATCCTGACTCGTGCCGACGATGAACGTGTGCACCGAGTACGTGCCCGGCAGTAGCCCACCGTTGATCGTCGCGAGCCAGTTACCGGCCGTCCCGGCGGACACGGCCGGCGTCGCGAAGGCCGTGAGGCCGTTGCGCCGTACGACGTAACGCACCTGAGCCGTCGCCGCGAGCGCGGCGGGCGTCACCGATGCACGCAGGTTGATGTTGGCGCCAGTGAGGACGTCCGTGTCGCCGGTGTAGGTGACGCCGGCCACGCCCACGTGCAGCGTGCCTGCGGCGGTGTGGCTGCCCGCGTAGTAGCGGCTCCGCGCGTCGAGCGTCTTCCCGCCTCCCACTGGCACGACCTCCGCGAAGTACGCGGTCAGTGAGTAATCACCGGCCGCGAGCGGCCAGCTCGGGATGGTCACGACCCCGTCCGGGTTCGTGAGCGCCGAGATGAAGTACGTGCGACTGGCCGCGTCCGTCGCGGTGAAGTACACCGTCTGCGTCTCGCCCGGCGCGAGGCCGGAGATGCGCAGCGTCGCGATGTTCGCCCAGCGCCCGCCGGCGACCACGCTGAGCGTTCCGAGCGTAAGGGTCGACGGCGCCTGGACGATCGCCATGGCCTCGCTGTCCGCCGACGCGAGGTGCGTCTCGTCCTCGTTGAAGGCAGCCCGCAGGCTGTACGGGCCAGGACCCTGGAGCAGCGTGAAGGCGATGGTCGCGTCGCCGCTCGCGTCCGTGATCGCGGACAGGTGCTGGCTGCCGATGGTGAAGGTCACTGTCTTTCCAACGACTGGCCGCGTCGTTCCCAGGACGTGCTCCTGCAGGTGCGCGCGGAACGTCTGCGTCGAGCGGTACGTGCCGCAGATCGTCGTGAGCGTTGGGGTCGGGGTGCAGCCCGTTAGCGTCGTCGAGGTGATCGCGAGCTCAGTCTCGAGCTTCGGCGTCTCGTTGACGACGATCGGCGAGCCGATGTTGAAGTACGCGCCGCTGTTCGTCGCGACCCCGACGAGACCCGAGTGGCTCGCGGCCTGCGCGATGAACACGACGTCTTCGAACGACTCCGCGTGCAGGTCGGCGATC
>DATEZK010000346.1:0-6365 GCA_035255665.1 Candidatus Limnocylindria bacterium | reverse complement strand
AGCAGCCCGAGCACCGCGTCGCGCATCTGCTCGGCGGACTCGATCGGCACGAGCTGCGCCCCCGCTGGTGCGCGGAGCGCCGTCGGGCCCGAGACGAGGAACACCTCGGCGCCGGCATCGGCCGCGGCGGCCGCGATCGCGTAGCCCATCTTGCCGCTCGAGCGATTCGACACGAAGCGCACCGGATCGATCGGCTCGAGCGTCGGACCCGCCGTGACCACGACGCGGCGGCCGGCGAGCGCGTTCGAGACGCTGAGCACGTCCGCGATCGCCGCCTCGATGCGCTCGAGCGCCGCGAGTCGGCCCGGACCGATGTCGCCGGACGCCAGCGGTCCTGACTCCGGCTCGACGATGTGCGCGCCGCGCGACCGGAGCGTCGCGACGTTCGCCTGTGTCGCGGCGTTCTGCCACATATGCGTTTCCATCGCCGGCGCGAGAACGATCGGTGCGTCGGTCGCGAGCACGGTGGTGGCGATGAGGTCGTCCGAAAACCCGTTCGCCAGCCGCGCCAGAACGTGCGCTGTGGCCGGTGCGATCACCACGACGTCGGCCTGCCGGCCCATCGCGACGTGGCCCGCGGCGCGCTCATCCTGGATCTGGAACATCTCGACCTCGACCGGCCGGTACGTGAGCGCCTGGAAGGTGAGCGGCCGCACGAACTCCGTCGCGGATCGCGACATCACGACCTGCACAGTGGCGCCCGCCTGCGTCAGGCGTCGCGCGAGCTCCACGGTCTTGTACGCGGCGATCGAGCCGGTGACGCCGAGCACGATGAAGCGGCCGCGCAGCGCTTCCATCAGGCGTTGAGCTCGTACAGGAGACGCAGCCCTTCGAGCGTGAGGTCGTCGTCGACCTTCTCGATCCCCTTCGCGAGCGGTGCGATCGTGGTGGCCAGTCCTCCGGTCGCGATCACCGTCGGTTTTGCGGGCAGCTCGGCGACGATGCGCTCGAGCAGGCCCTCCACCAGCCCGACGTACCCGAACACGAGCCCCGAGCGCAGACAGTCCGTGGTGTTCTTCCCGATCGCGGCAGCTGGCGGCGTGAGCGGAACCCGGAAGAGGCGCGACGCGCGGCCGAAGAGGGACTCGGCCGAGATCTCGAGACCGGGCGCGAACGAGCCGCCCAGGAAGTCGCCCTCCGCGCTCACGACGTCGAAGTTGGTCGTCGTGCCGAAGTCGACGACGATCGCCGGCCCGCCGTAGCGCCGGTGCGCCGCGAGCGTGTTCGCGATGCGATCGGCGCCGACCTCCGACGGATTGTCGACGCGAAGGCGCACGCCGGTCTTGATGCCCGGACCGACGATGAACGCCGGGCGGTCCACGTAGCGCTCCGCGAGCCGCGTGAACGCCTGCGTCAGTGGTGGCACGACGCTGCCGAGCACGAGGGCGTCGATCTCGTCGAGCGCGAGGTCCTCCTGCGCGAGCAGGCCGTCGAGCATCACGGCGAGCTCGTCCTCTGTGCGGTCGTGCACCGTCACGAGCCGCCAGGTGCGGATGAGCCGTGCCTTCTCATACGCGCCGACGACCACGTTCGTGTTGCCGACATCGATCGCGAGTAGTGCGCTCAAATCAATCGTTCGATTCGGTGGCGCCGGTGCGCAGGCCTCCCTGCCCCATGTGCGCCTGCAGCGCCTTCGCGACGTTCGGCGGAACGTAGGCGTCGACGGATGCGCCGAACGCGACCAGCTCCTTCACGCGCGATGCCGAGAGGAAGAGCCACTCCGGAGCGGTCATCAGATAGACCATCTCGATGTCGGGCGCGAGCTTGCGATTCATGTTGCCCATCTCGAACTCGAATTCGAAGTCCGAGAGCGCGCGGATCCCGCGGATGATGAAGCTCGCGCCGACCTCCTTCGCGAACGTCACCTGGAGGCCGTCGAATGCGCGCACCTCGACGTTGCGATTGGCTTTGCAAGCGTCGCGCATGAGTGCGATGCGCTGATCGGCATCGAACAGAGTCTTCTTCGAGAGGTTGCGGCCCACGCCGATGACGACGCGGTCGAAGAGGCGCGCGGACCGTTCGAGGATGTCGAGGTGCCCATTGGTGGGCGGATCGAACGAGCCCGGATAGATGGCCACACGATCACTCACGCCGGTCGCGCCTCCTGTATGCGGTAGTGCACGCCTGCGCGAATCGTACAGTTCGCCCGGTCCCAGCAGAACCCCGGCGATGGATGGCTGCCGTCAGGCTAGCGGGACGAGTTGACGAGGGTTCCCGCCGCGTACACGTCACGCACGATCGGCGCGCCCAAGCGATAGGCCAGCTCGCGCTCGTCGTCGGTGTCGAGGATCAGGGCATCGGTGCGCCGTCCTTTGACGAGCGCGCCGGTGCGTCCGCCGCGGCCGAGCGCGTGCGCGCCGTTGATCGTCGCCGCGACGATCGCTTCATGTGGTGTGAGACCACACAACACCACGCCGAGCGCGATCGCCGTGGGCATCCCCTCGAGCGGCGATGTCCCCGGGTTATGGTCCGTCGCGATCGCGATAGGGACGTCGGCCCCGAGAAAGCGTCGCGCGTCGGGCGGCGCGTAGCCGACGAAGAACGCACTTCCCGGGAGCAGCACGGCGGGGATGGCGGCGCGCGCGAGCGCCCGCAGCCCTTCCGACGACGCGTTCGCCACGTGGTCGGCCGAGCGCGCATGTGCGCGAGCAGCAAACGCGGTCGCGCCGACGTCGTTGAGCTGGTCGGCATGCAGCGTGAGCGCGAGGCCGGCCTCGCGGGCGGCTTTCGCGAGCGGCCGCACGTCGTCGGTATCGAAAACGCCGTTCTCGACGAACGCATCGACCGCTTCGGCCAGACCCTCAGCCGCAACGGCACTAACGGCTTGCGCCGCGTCACGCACGAACGCGCTGCGATCGTCCGCGCGCGCGCTGGGCAGCGCGTGCAGCGCGAGGTACGTGACCGCAACGTCGATCGGCGACGACTTCGCCGCGGCGGCGATCACGCGCAGCTGGCGGAGCTCCTCGGTCGGCTCGAGCCCGTATCCGCTCTTGACCTCGATCGTGGTCGTGCCGAGCGCGATCGCGCGCGCGAGCCGCCGCTGTAGCAGCGTGAGCAGCTCGTCGTCGCGGGTGTCACGCGTCGCGCGCACGGTCGCGTGGATACCGCCGCCGCGTTCGAGGACGGCGAGATAGTCCGCGCCGCTCTTGCGCGTGACGAACTCGTCCCACCGCTGACCCGCGTAGCAGAGATGCGTGTGCGCATCGACGAAGCCGGGCATCACCACGCGCCCCTCGGCGTCGATCTCGCGCGCGTCGGAAGTGCGCTGGAGGTCCTGCCAGGAATCACCGCGTCCGGTCGCGACGACGACGCCGTCGCGTGACGCGAGCCAGCCACCCTCGATCGCGCCGACATCACCGGCCGACGGCCCGACCCGCGGGCGCTCCTCTTTCAGCGGCGCAAGCGTGAGCACGCGCGCGCGGCGAATGACGAGATCGGCCTCGGTCACTCCAGGAAGTGCGCCTCGATCACACGACTGCGGTCGAAGCCTTCGAGCTTTAGCGCGTCCGCGGTCACCTGAAGAGCGGCGTCGAGTGGCAGCAGCCCGATGAGCTCGCCGCGCAATACCTTCACGCCTGCGTCGTTGGCGCGTCTCTCGACCTCGCGCCATGCGGCGGTCAGCGACGTCTGCGTCGTGTCGAGGAGATTCATCGACACCTGCGCGCGCGGAGGATCGGTCAGCTCGAATCCGAGGGCCTGCACCGCGGGAAGTCCGCCGGAGGATTCGCGGATCTCCTTGGCGATCTTCTTCGCGATCTTCACGTCCGCGGTGTCGAGCTCCATGTTGAAAGCGATGAGCGGCGGGCGCGCGCCGACGACGATCGCGCCCGCCTTTGGCTGGAGCACCGCCGGCCCCGCATCGGGAACGTGCGTCGTCGCAAGCACCTCGCTGAGGCCCTCGTACTGCGGCTTGCGGATGTCCGGGAGGCGCACGCGCTCCGGACGCAGGGCGGCGCGCGCGTAGAAGTAGACGGGGACCTGGTGACGCTCGGCGACCTCGCGTCCGAAGGCGTGCGCCAGGGTGACGCACTCCTCCATCGTCACGCCCGCCAGCGGCACGAACGGCACGACGTCCACCGCGCCGAGGCGCGGGTGCTCGCCCTTGTGCGAGCGCATGTCGATCTCCAGGTACGCGGCGGTGATGAGCGCGTGCGCGGCGGCTGTAACGGCGTCCGCGTCGCCGGCGAAGGTGAAGACCGAGCGGTTGTGGTCGACGTCGCTGGTCTGATCGAGGAGCCGGACGCCCGGAACGTCGCGGATGGCCTTCGCGAGCCGATCGATCACGTCGCGGCGGCGTCCCTCGCTGACGTTCGGCACGCATTCGACCAGCCGCGGCACGGTGGAAGCCTAGCGTCATCCCCCATCTGGGCGGCTTGTAGCCGCGCTCGTGGATAGGGAGACTGACCATCGTGGAAGCGGATCGGAACGAACAGGGGCTGAGCCTTGCGTTGCTTCAGTTCCACCCCTCGTCAGTCGTCCTTCTGGACGCCGAGGGGCGCGTCCGTTCGCTCAACCGGAACGCCGAACGGCTCCTGTCAACGACTGAGGTCGACGCCGTCGGCAAGAGCTACACCGAGGTCTTCGGCGAGTCGCTCTCGCAGCGCGTCTTCAAGCTGATGCTGAAGGGCGGCGCCGAGGGAGAGGCGCGAGCCATCGAGGCGACGCTTCCGAGTGGGCGCCGCGCGAAGCTGCGCGCCACCGCCGGCCCCCTGAGAGACGCGCGCGGCCAGGTCAGCGGCATCGTCTTCGTCGCCGACGAGGACACCTCGTCGCCGAAGCTGGAAGCGCTCGCCGACAACGAGGTGCGGCTGCGGGATGCCCTTCGTCGCTACCTGGGCGACAACGTCGCGGACATGGTCGATGCGCGGCCGTCGTTCATCGATGTCGGAGGCCAGACGCAGACCGTGAGCGTCCTGCACGCCGACGTGCGCGGCTACACGTCTATCGCCGAGCAGCTCCCACCCGACCGCGTCGTATCGCTGCTGATGCGTTACCACGGCGCCGCCGCGAAGGCGATCCGCGCCACGGGCGGCACCATCGACCGTTTCGCCGGTGACGCAATCCTCGCCCTCTGGAACGCGCCGACGCCGCAGGAGGACCACGTGCGACTCGCGCTCCGCGGCGCGCTCGCGATGTGCGACGCCGCACGTGAGGTGGGGATCGAGCTCGGCTACGGCATCGGCGTGCACACCGGCGAGGCGATGGTGGGCAACCTCGGGAGCGAGCAGTACCAGAACTTCACCGCGATCGGCGACACGGTCAACGTCGCCGCGCGGCTTCAGGGTCAGGCGCAGGCCGGCGAGGTGGTCTGCTCGGCGGCTGCGTTACAAGCCGCGGGCGAAGGCGTACGGACCACGCCCCTGGGCACGTTGGAGTTACGCGGACGGAAGACCCCGGTCGAGGCCTACCGGGTAGAGGGGATCGACCAGTGAGCTTGCAGCCCGGGAACACGCTCGGGAATTACCAGATCGTCGAGAAGATCGGGGCGGGCGGCATGGGCGCCGTGTACAAGGCGTATCAGCCGAGCCTCGGCCGTTACGTGGCGATCAAGGTGCTGCCACCCCAGACGGCGGGAGATCCGTCGTTCTCCGAGCGCTTCGCGCAGGAGGCGAAGGCGGTCGGAAAGCTACGCCACCCCAACATCGTGACGGCCTTCGACTTCACGCAGCAGGACGACATCGCGTATCTCGTCTCCGACTACATCGACGGCGGCACGCTCGCGGACCAGCTGGGCACACCGCTGCCGCTCGACTACGCGATGGGGATCCTGGGACCGATCGCTGGTGCCCTCGACTACGCGCATGCGCGCGGAATTGTGCACCGCGACATCAAGCCGCAGAACGTGCTCATGACACGCGAGGGGACGCCGGTCCTCACCGACTTCGGCCTCGCGAAGATCGTCGGGCCAGGATCGGGGATGACGCAGGCCGGATCGCTCATGGGCACCGCCGACTACATGGCGCCGGAGCTCGCCGGCGGCGCCGAGACCGCGGGCCCCGCGGCTGATCAATACGCGCTCGGGATCATCGCGTACCAGATCCTGGTCGGCCGCCACCCCTTCCCCTCCGACAACCCGCTCTCCGCGCTCATGGCGCACGTGAACAAGCCCGTGCCGCTCCCGAGCCAGCTCGGTGTTGTGCTCCCGCCCGGCGCAGAGGCTGCACTCATCCGCGCGCTGGCGAAGAAGCCCGAAGACCGTTTCGCCAGGTCCGGGGACTTCGTTCGCGGCCTCGCCGGTTCGCAGTACTCGGTGCCTCCGACCCCGATGGCAGCGTTCGCAGCGCCGGCGCTCGCTCCCTCACAGCCTCCGATCGTCCCGACGGTGCCGCTCGCCGAAGCGCCGGTCGCGGCGGCTTCGCCATTCG
>DATEZK010000345.1:0-2027 GCA_035255665.1 Candidatus Limnocylindria bacterium | reverse complement strand
AAGGCGATCGGTGCCGGCGCGTCGACGGTGATGCTCGGTGGACTGCTCGCGGGCGTCGACGAATCCCCGGGTGAGGTCATCGAGACCGCGGACGGGCGATACAAGTCGTACCGCGGCATGGGCTCGATGGGCGCGATGCAGGCGCGTGCGGGCCAGAAGACCGGCGCGTCCCGCGACCGCTACGGCCAGCAGGACATCGGCGAGTTCTCCAAGCTCGTACCGGAGGGCGTCGAGGCGCACGTGAAATCCGTCGGACCGCTCGAGCCGTTCCTCCATCAGCTCTGCGGTGGCCTGCGCGCGGGCATGAAGTACGTCGGGGCCGCGACGGTCGAAGATCTTCGTACGAAGGCCACGTTCGTGCGCATCTCGGGCGCGGGGCTGCGCGAGTCGCACCCGCACGACGTCAGCATCACCGTCGAACCACCGAATTATCGAATCAAGTTGTGACCCTGAGCTTCGCCGTCGAGCGCGATCTCGCGAAGCGCGCCCTCGACACGGCTCGTAAGCGCGGCGCCTCCTACGCCGACGTCCGCTTCGTGCGCCGCGACGAGGAGAACGCGCTCGTGAAGAACGGACGCCTTGAGAGCGCGGACCGGGCGGACTCTTTCGGATTCGGCGTACGCGCGATCGCTGAGGGCGCATGGGGCTTCGCCGCCTCCCAGGTCGTGACCGCCGATGAGGCGGACCGCGTCGCGGCGCTCGCCGTCGAGATCGCGAAAGCATCGGCGCTGACCAAGATGCGGGACGCGGCGCTCGCGCCGGTCGAGCCGAAGACGGCGACGTACTCGACGCCGGTGAAGGTCGATCCGTTCACGATGAGCGTGGACGACCGCGTCGGTCTGCTCGTTGCCGCCGAGGAGAAGCTGCGCGAGCGCAAGGGACTGCGCACGACGCGCGCCGCGTACGCGATCTGGCGTGAGGACAAGCTCTTCCTCTCGACCGAGGGCGCGGATATCCAGCAGCGCATCGTTGAGGTCGGTGGCGGCATCGCCGCCGAGGCCGTCGGCGATGGCGAGCTGCAGATCCGCACTTACCCCGACGGCCTCCGCTATCAGAACTCCGGCGGCTGGGAGGTCCTCGCGAAGTGGGACCTCGTCGCGAACGCGCCGCGCGTCGCCGACGAGGCGCTCGCGCTCCTCAAAGCGAAGCCGTGCCCGCAGGACATCCGAACGTCGGTGATCCTCGCCGGCAACCAGCTGTCGCTCCAGTGTCACGAGAGCTGCGGCCATCCCATCGAGCTCGATCGCGCGCTCGGCAGCGAGGCCGCATTCGCGGGCACGTCGTTCCTCACGACGGACAAGCTCGGCTCGTTCCGGTACGGCTCGGACCAGGTGAACATCCGCATCGACTCGACGTCGCCGGGCGGGCTCGGGACGTTCGGCTTCGACGATGAGGGCGTGCCAGCGTCGGAAGGCTGGGCCGTCGAGGACGGCATCTTCGTCGGCTACCTCATGAGCCGCGAGACCGCCGCCGCGCTCGGGCTCCGCTCCAACGGCACGATGCGCGCCGACGGTTGGTCGCGCCTGCCGATCATCCGCATGACGAACGTGTCGGTGATGCCGGGGGAGGCGGGAACGCTCGACGACCTCATCGCGGACACGGACGACGGGATCCTCATGGACACGAACCGCTCGTGGTCGATCGACGACAAGCGCTTCAACTTCCAGTTCGGCACCGAGATCGGCTGGGAGATCAAGAAGGGCAAGCGCGGCGACATGGTGCGCAATCCGACGTACACCGGGATCACGCCGGAGTTCTGGGGGAGCTGCGACGCGGTGTGCTCCCAGAGCGAGTGGGTGATGTGGGGCACGCCGAATTGCGGCAAAGGTCAGCCGGGACAGGGCGCGCACACCGGGCACGGCGCCGCGCCCGCGCGCTTCCGCGACGTGAAGGTCGGGGTGATGAAGTGAGCGGAGTCCTCTTCGGCGAACGAGAGCTGCGCGACGTCGCGCAGCGCGCGCTGAAGGCGGCGAAAGGCGATCAGGCGGAGGCGCTCGTGATCGCGCGCACCGGGTCGCTCACGCGCT
>DATEZK010000344.1:0-3023 GCA_035255665.1 Candidatus Limnocylindria bacterium | reverse complement strand
GCGCAAGGTGCGACCGGCGCTGATGGCGCGACCGGTGCGCAAGGTGCGACTGGTGCGCAAGGTGCGACTGGTGCGCAAGGTGCGACTGGTGCGCAAGGTGCGACTGGCGCTGACGGCCCGATCGGTCCGATCGGTCCTGTAGGTCCGACGGGCGCAACGGGTTCGACGGGCGCGACCGGTGCCGCTGGCGCGACTGGTCCAACGGGTGCCACCGGCGCGACCGGAGCAACCGGTCCTACTGGTGCAACCGGCGATGACGGAGCGACTGGTGCCACGGGCGCGACTGGCGCGTCAGGACCGACTGGTGCAACCGGCGCCGATGGCCCCGTCGGTCCGATCGGTCCTACCGGTCCGACGGGCGCCACTGGGCCAACGGGCGCGACAGGCCCGACAGGTGCGACCGGAGCTGATGGCGCGACTGGTGCGACCGGTGCGACGGGAGCTGATGGCGCAGTTGGGCCGACAGGGCCCACCGGCCCGACAGGTGCGACGGGTCCAACTGGGCCGTCGGGGCCAACAGGTCCGGCGGGCGCCACGCGAGTCTCGGGCACCGCCGCGACGATCGCCGCACTGGCTGCTGCAGGCACAACTGCAACGGCCACCGTGACGTGCACAAGCGGCGTCGTCTTGGGAGGTGGTGCTCAGGTCGTGAACGCCGGGACGACTCTAGGCGCGCTCCTGAGCGCGTATCCGTCTAGCACCACCGTGTGGTCGGCACAAGCCATCGTCGTGGTCAGTGGAACCGGCACGGTCACAGTCACACCGTGGGTGCTCTGCAGCCAATAGCTCAGCGTTCGAGCGCGATGAGCTGCCAGATCACGCCGCGCCGTTGCTCCGCGAGCCGCAGGCCGCCGCGCTCGGCGGTCGCTAGGACGGCTCGCGTGGCGTGGACGTATCCGCGGAAGGTATTGCCTCGCACCGCACACCATGCATTGTCTGCGGCGATGCCCCAACGGATCCACCAGCGATCGACCGGGAGCGTCATGACGAGATATCGGTGCGCGTGTTCGGCAGCCGCGCCGACGAGCGCGTCAGCATCCGGATAGCAGCACACGACGCGGTTCATCACGACAACGTCGGCGGCGGGGACACTGCCGGCCTCGCCGACGAAGTCGCCGAGTTGTCGCTCGACACGGTCGCCGACGCCGCGCTCGCGAATCAGCTCCGACGCGACGGTCTCGTACTGCGTCGCGAGCTCGACATTGACCGCGCGCGACGCGCCACTGTTGAGCAGCTCGAGATGGATCTCGCCAACGCCGCCCCCGACCTCGAGCACGGTGTAACCCGGTGCGAGCCGGCCGCGAACGAAATCGACGATGCGCTGTGCATCGCCAGTGAGACCCTTACGCACGTACTCGCTCGCCCTAGCTCGGGCGTGCTTCTCGTCAAAGACCTTGTCATAGTCGCCCGGCTTACAGCAGGACGACACGACCGCCCGCTAGCGCTTGACGAAGAGCAACCCGATGCGCCGGAGCACCCACCACGTCACGAGGAATGCGCCCGCCTCAAGCGTGAAGCTGTGGAACTTGTAGAACGATTCGGCGATTCCGAACGCGATCGCGAGCGAGAGCAGCGTGACCAGAGTGAGCGCGTTGGGACGGACATCGAGAAGCTCATACACCTTTTCCATGGGCGCAGATTCTAGCCACAAGAGTTAGGCTCACGCCGCAGCACGCATCTGGGGGAGGTCACCGCCATGCCAGCTCGCCGTCGCGCACGCGCGACCCGTTCCGGCAGCAGCCGGACGATCATCCCGAACTTCCTCGACAAGCTCGAATGGCGCAACGCCGGCCCGTTCCGCGGTGGCCGCGTCGTCGCGGTGGCCGGGGATCCCCGCGACAGGAACACCTTCTACTTCGGCTCCACCGGCGGCGGCGTGTGGAAGACCGGGGACGGCGGGCTGTACTGGGAGAACGTGTCGGACGGCTTCTTCAAGCGCGCGTCCGTGGGTGGCCTCGCTGTCTCGCGGTCCGACCCCAACGTGATCTACGCCGGCATGGGCGAAAGCTGCATCCGCGGGAACGTCTCCCACGGCGACGGCGTGTACCGCTCGACCGATGCGGGCAAGACCTGGGCGCATCTGGGTCTCGAGAAGACGCGCAACATCGGCCAGGTCCGCGTCCACCCGGGCGACCCCGATACCGCCTACGTCGCGGCGCTCGGGCACGCACACGGACCCAACCCCGAGCGCGGCGTGTTCCGTACGCGCGACGGCGGAAAGACCTGGAAGCGCGTGCTGTATCGGAACGAGCGCGCGGGCGCGATCGACCTCTCGATGGACGCGAACAATCCGCGCATCCTCTACGCGACGATCTGGGAGGCCGTGCGCCGACCGCACGAGCTCGTCTCGGGTGGACCGGGCAGCGGCATCTTCCGCTCGACTGATGCCGGCGACACCTGGACCGAGATCAGCCGCGCGCGCGGTCTGCCGAAGGGCACACTGGGAAAGATCGGCATCGCGGCGTCGCCCGCGAAGAGCGGCCGCGTGTTCGCGATCGTCGAGGCCGAGGAAGGCGCGGTGTTCCGTTCCGACGACGGCGGCGAAAGCTGGGAGCGCGGCTCCGAGGACCGCAACCTGCGCCAGCGCGCCTGGTACTACAACCACATCTTCGCCGACCCGAAGGACCCCGAGACCGCGTGGGTCCTCAACGTCGACGCCTGGCGCTCGAGCGACGGCGGCAAGACGTTCGTGCAGATGTCGATCCCGCACGGCGATCACCACGATCTGTGGATCGATCCCGACGACCCGAACCGGATGATCGAGGGCAACGACGGCGGTGGCGTCGTGTCGTTCAACGGGGGCGAGAGCTGGAGCGGCGTGTACAACCAGCCGACCTCCGAGTTCTACCACGTGACCACGGACATGAACACGCCGTACCGCATCTACGGCTGCCAGCAGGACAACACCTCGATGAGCATCCCAAGCCGCGCGCCGATCGCAGGCGTGACCGCGGCCGATAACTTCGCGGTCGGTGGCGGCGAGGCCGGTCACATCGCGGTGCGGCCCGACGACCCGGCCATCA